>CAYOOS010000542.1:0-3320 GCA_964405585.1 uncultured Acidobacteriaceae bacterium
TCTCTTTGTCCCAGAAGCGGTGCGTTTTGGGAGGCATCGGCTTGGCTTGACTCGTCGCGGATTCCGGGGTGGCTGGCGGCTTGTTCTGGTCCTGTGCCAAAGCAAAAGTCGAGCAGAGGATACATGCCAGTGCCGTCAGGATGGTAGTCCGCAAATTTCCCACTCCAACGTTCTCCTTCACTATTGGCACGCCCAGAAACAGTCCACCACAAGTATAACCGTGCAGGCACCGCCCACCGAGCAGTACGATGTCCTCAGCCAGGCGCGCCAAGATTGCGCCACTGGGGTTCGCAGCCATGAAGAAGAGAACGCTTCCGTTGTCCAGGGTCTACCGCTTGCTGGAGCCGGGGCCGGTTGTGCTGGTCAGTTCCGCGCGCGGCGGGAAACCAAACGTGATGACCATGTCCTGGCACATGATGGTTGATTTCGAGCCGCCGCTGGTGGCATGCATCATCAGCAATCGCAACTTCACCTTCGATATTTTGCAAGAGACTCGAGAGTGTGTAATTAATATTCCCACCGTTGAACTGGCAAAGAAAGTAGTCGCCTGCGGGAATTCCTCGGGCCGCAATGTCGACAAATTCAAAAAATTCGGCCTCACCCCATTTCCTGCTACGTGTGTCCGCGTGCCATTAATTTCCGAATGCTTCGCCAATCTCGAATGCAAAGTGGCCGATGCCAGCATGGCGGACAAATACGGCCTCTTAATTCTTGAGGTTGCAAAAGCCTGGATCGATCCCGCAAGGAAAGCTCCACGCACGATTCATCATTGCGGGCGCGGGGAATTCATGGTCGCAGGCCGCCACATAAAACTGCCATCCAAAATGAAATGAGCCGCTTCGTTCGCCTCATGGCAAACAAATCACATCGTCTTTGACCGCCTCACGGTAATATCATTTCGCGGCATAGCCAGAATCTCGCAACCTCCGGCGCCGCACATCATCGGAGCCACGGAATCATGTTCATCAGAATTGTTGCCCGCTTCCTGTTCGCTGCCTGTCTTGCTGCCTCCATCAGCCCAACTCACGCCGCCGTGCACTTTGACGAAGCGCGCAAAGTCTTCCGTCTGGATTCCCAGGGAGTTACCTACGCATTCGGGATCAATGAACGTGGCGAGTTGCAGCCACTTTACTGGGGCGCCGCTCTCTCTCCCGATGACCCCATCGGCCCCGCGAAATCCGATCCTGGCGTGGCCTCGCAGGATCCCAGCACCAGCACAACAGCACAGGAATTCGCCGGCTGGGGCCAGGGCTTGTACACCGAGCCTGCGCTGAAGATCACTTTCCCGGACGGCAATCGCGACCTGGTCCTCCACTACGTCTCGCATAAGATCGACGGGCAAACGCTTACCGTCCTGTTGAAAGATATTGAGCGAAGCGTGTTCGTCACCTTGCGCTATCAGATGGACGCGGACACCGGCATCATTGGCCGTTCCGCCCTCATCGAAAATCGCGGCACCGTTCGCATCATCGTAAACAGCGCTTCCGCTGCCACGTGGACACTTCCCCATGGCAGCGATTACAGCCTGCGCTATCTGGCCGGACGCTGGGGCGGTGAATTCGTGCCCTACCAGCAGCGCATCCAGCCCGGAGAGACTGTTCTCGAGAGCCGTCGCGGCGCCACCGGCCAGGAGAACAATCCGTGGTTCGCCATCGCGCGCGGCGATTTTGCAGATGAAGAATCCGGCGACGTTTGGTTTGGCGCGCTGGCCTGGAGCGGCTCCTGGCGCATCTCCGTCGAACTCGATCAGATTCGCCAGGTTCGCGTCACTGGTGGCTACAACTCCTTCGATTTTGCCTACGCGCTCGCGCCCGGCGAACATTTGGAAACCCCCGTTTTCTACGCCGGATATTCCGCGAATGGCGCCGGAGAAGCTTCACGCCTGCTGCATCGTTTCGAGCTTGCCCACATTCTGCCGCAAGCTCCGCAACCCCGCCCACGCCCCGTTCTCTACAATTCCTGGTATGCCACGGAGTTCAACGTGGACGAAGCCGGGCAGATGAAACTTGCCGAAGCCGCGGCCAAAATTGGCGTTGAACGGTTCGTCATGGACGACGGCTGGTTCGGCCAGCGCGTCAACGATCTGGCGGGACTCGGCGACTGGTACGTGAACCCGAAAAAGTTTCCCCAGGGGCTGAAGCCGCTCATCGACAAAGTGCGCGCCCTGCACATGGATTTCGGCCTCTGGGTCGAGCCGGAAATGGTTAACCCGGACAGCGACCTCTATCGCAAGCATCCCGACTGGGTTCTGAATTTTCTCGGTCGCCCGCGCACTGAAGCTCGTCAGCAGCTTGTGTTGAATCTTGCGCGCCCTGATGTTCGCCAATATGTTTTCCATTTCCTTGACACGCTGCTCAAGGAAAACGACATCAGCTTTCTAAAGTGGGATTACAACCGCAGCTGGTCCGAACCGGGCTGGCCGGCGATTGCCAATGCCGCGCAGGACGGCGAGCAGCAGAAGGTTTACGTCAAGTTCACGGAAAATCTTTACTCCATCCTTGCGGAGCTGCGCGCCAAGCATCCCGGCCTCGAGATCGAAACCTGCTCCAGCGGAGGTGGCCGCACCGATCTCGGAATCCTGCACTACACCGATCAGATCTGGACCTCCGACGATACCGATCCCTTCGATCGCCTACGGATTCAGGATGGCTTCACGCAAGCATATTCGCCCGGCTTGATGGTGGCGTGGGTTACGGGCTCGCCCAATTGGGAGAACCAGCGCACTACATCGCTTGAATATCGATTCCTCTCTGCCATGCAAGGCGCGCTGGGGGTCGGCGACAATTTGAACAACTGGACTCCTGAGGACTTCGCCACTGCCACTCGCTTGATCTCCGCATACAAAGAGGTGCGAGAGACGGTGCAGCACGGCTCGCTCTATCGCTTGCTTTCTCCGCGCGAAGGCAGCGCGTTCTCCGCGACGGAATCCGTCTCGCTTGACAAAAATCAGGCGGTTGTTTTTGCCTTTCTCCATTCCAGCCAGATGGGTTATCCCTTCCCAACCTTGTATGTGAGGGGCCTTGACCCCGACTCAACCTACACGCTCAGTTCGATTTCAGGCAAAGCTGCCGGCGGCACACCGCAATCCGCCTCCGGCCGTTACTGGATGCAGCATGGCCTTGAACCCGATTTGCAAGGCGACTTCCAGGCCGCCGCTTTCCGCCTGGAAAAATCCCGCTAAGGCAGGCACAGGTCTCGAGTTGAGGCCCACGTATGTACGGGAACGATTGTTCGCACCTGCCGGGCATTCATGTCGGCGCAGCTCTGCCTTTGTAGATTCTCACTTCAAATTCAAGTGGCATGTGCGGCTGGGGATGTTG
>CAYOOS010000543.1:0-3320 GCA_964405585.1 uncultured Acidobacteriaceae bacterium
GAACACGGCATAACCACGCGCCGCCAGGAGCTGACCCCAGGCGTCGATGCTGTCTTTCCACCGGCCGGTTGGGCCGCCGTGCACAAGAACGACCAGCGGCAATTTTGTTTTGCCGTCGTAGCCTGCTGGCCGCAACAACGCGGATTCGATTTCCAGTCCATCAAACGATTTGTATTTATAAACTTCCGGTACGGCCACGGCATAGTCCTTCAGCGCATCGTTCAAATGACTTACAGGCTGGGCTTCACCTTTCGTATCGCGTAGCCAAAGTTCCGGCAAGGCCGTGGCGCTTGCGCCCACAAAGGCGATTTCTCCTGTCGCATCCACCGAAAACTGCTCCGGATTCGTCGGCAATTGTTTCGACTCTTTCTTTTCTCCTTCACCGTTGTAGCCCACGAATTTGCTGGCGAATCCATCCGCGTAATCAGCGATTAACCAACCGCCCTTGGCCCAACGGTAGTCCTCGACCGGGCGGTCCAAACTCGCTCCGGTTAAATTACGCGCGGCGCCGCCATTTACGGGCAGCAGCAGGATGTCGTGAGGTTCGGGCCCATCTTCTCGGCAACCCGTAAAACTCAGCGTCGAGCCAGTTGGTGAAACGCGCAAGTCGCCTACCGGACCGTGTGGAGCGAACAACTCCTTCAGCTTTCCATCTTTGGCGTTGACCAGGTAAATCCGGTCCGTGTATTCGTCCGATGCGGGACGATTGGTGGCGATCACGGCGATACTTTGCCCATCGGGGAGCCACGCCAGTTCCTTCACTTCCCAATTGGGATCGGTCAAGGCGCGCGATTCGTGACTGGCAAGATGCAGCAAGCGCAGGCGCGGGTGTTTCTCGTCCTTGTCCACCACGTGCGCATCGTCTTTCTCTTTTTCTTTCTTTTCGAGCGCCTCGCTCTTGGGATCCGGCGCGAGATACGCAATCGTCTCTCCGTCCGGCGACCACTCAAAGCCCGTTACGCTGGCCTTTTCCTTAGTCACCCCGGCGGCTTCCCCGGCTTCCATGCGCAAGAGATAGATTTGTTCGTCGTCGCCACCGCGGTTGGAAAGAAACGCCAACTGCTTGCCGTCCGGCGACCATCGCGGCCACGACTCCGTCTTAGCTGAGAACGTGAACTGCCGCGTCGCGTTGCTCTCTTTTTCGTACATCCAGATGTGCCGCGTGCGCTTTTCGCCCTTCAATGCATCGCTTACGACGAACGCCACCTTTGTCCCGTCGGGGGAGAATTGCGGGTCCTGCACATCGCGCCATTCCAGAAAGCTTTCAGTCGTGAGCGGCTTCTTAGCCGGCACCGCCTTGTTCTCCTGCGCCAATATCGCGCTTGCGCTGTATGCCAACACCACACAAGCCACGGCCAATTTCAGTTTTCGCATTACACCGCTCCTCTCAAAACGCCGTTTGATTCGATTATTTGGACTCTATGCGCGCCAACCAAATCATGTCAATCAAGCTGCTTCCCCGCCGCAGAGAGGAGTGTCCCAGTCGCTGGTCTCTGAATTGGGCGACGGACTCATTTTTGCTTCTGCTCGAGTTCCACCCAGCGGGCGTAGAGAGCGTCAATCGTTTTTTGCGCCGCATCGAGTTCCAGCGAAGCAGTGTGCAGCCGGGCTCCGTCGCTCATGATGGCCGGGTCCAACAACGCATCGTGCTTGGCCTGCAATTCTCTTTCGGCCTCGGCGATACGCTCTTCGATCGTCCCGAACTCGCGCGCTTCCTTGTAGGACAACTTTTTCTTTGTCAGCGAAGTTTTCGGCGAGCCGGTCACCGCTCCCGGACTTTGCGTTTCCACCGAACGATTGCTTTTTCCCGCAGCTTGCTGTGCGCGCTGCCACGCTTCCCACTGCTGGTAATCCGCAAAACGCTCAGCGGCGCCCAGCCCGTCCAGTCCCAGCACGACGGTGGACACGCGGTCCAGCATGTAGCGATCGTGCGTCACCAGCACCAGCGCCCCGCGATATTCCAACAGACTCTCCTCCAAAATTTCCAGCGTAGGAATGTCCAGATCGTTGGTCGGCTCATCTAGCAGCAGCACATCGGCGGGTTGCAGCATCAATTGCGCGATTAACACGCGCGCGCGTTCGCCTCCGGAAAGCCGCCCCACTTTTTGATTGAGTTGTTCGCCCGTAAACAAAAAGCGCGCAGCCCAGGCGGCCACGTGAATGATGCGGTCCTGGTAGATCACCGCGTCACTGTCCGGAGCCAAAGCGCGCCGCAGGGTCACTTCCGGATCGAGTGCGCGGTTTTGGTCAAAGTACACGATGCGCAACGCCGCGGCTTGGCGCATGCTGCCCCGTGTGGGAATCAGTTCGCCGTTCAACAAGCGCAGCAGCGTCGTCTTGCCGCTGCCGTTCGGGCCCACGAGCCCAACGCGCATCCCTGACGTGATGATGAAATGGACATCGCTGAACAGGGTTCGCTCGCCCATCGTGTAACTCACGCCGTCCAGTGTGATCAACTGTTTGGTCTGCCGCCCCGACGACGAGAAATCAATCTGTGCGCTGGTGCTTCCCGTGCGTGCATTCAACTCGGAAAGCTCGCTGATCATTTCGTGAGCTTTATCAATACGCGCTTTGGATTTGGTGGTTCGCGCCTTAGGCCCGCGGCGCAACCACTCGATTTCCGTGTGCACACGATTTTCCAGCGCCTCTTGCCGGTTCCGCTGCGCGTGCAGGTACTCTTCCTTCGCCTCTAAAAACTTGCTGTAGTTCCCGGAAACCCGCAGCGCCCCATCGTCATACGCCGCATTCAGCTCCACCATTTCGTTTGCCACATTTTCCAGGAAATAGCGGTCGTGGCTGACCACCACGCACGCGAACGCCGCATTCTGCAGAACTCCTTCGAGCCACTGGATCCCCGCCAGATCCAAATGGTTCGTAGGTTCATCGAGCAGCAAAATATCCGGCATTTGCACCAGCGCTTCCGCAATCGCCAGCCGCTTCCGCCAGCCGCCGGAGAGCGTGGCGGCCTCCGTGTCCAGATCGGTAAAACCCGCGCGCCCCAGAATCTCCGCGATACGCGAAAGCCGCTCGCTCTCCGCCACGCCTGCGCGATCCAGCGCCTTCTCGATCACCGTACGGATCGTTTCTCCCGGCGCAAATTCCGAAATTTGCAGAACGGCGCTGAGCCGCTTTCCCTTGCGAATGGCCACGTCGCCGCTGTCGGGAATCACTTGGCCATGAAGCATCGCCAGCAAGGTGGATTTTCCCGATCCATTGGGGCCAATGATCCCTATGCGATCTCCCTCGTTCTCATTTAATTTTTTTTTATTGAACAGGTGATATGTGCATTAACTATTTGTGATTTCGTTTGCGGTATTATT
>CAYOOS010000544.1:0-3310 GCA_964405585.1 uncultured Acidobacteriaceae bacterium
GCCTTGTGACGGGGGAGGTCTACGGATTCTTTCCAGCTATCGTGGGTCCATACGCTTACGTGGTGAAATTCGGCAAGCTCACGTTGTCGCTTCTCGGTCTTCTTGTGAGCCTGACCATGCTCGTCCAATCGGCCCGGAGTCCAAATGTCGGGCCAAGCAATGCAGAGGCATCAATTGCATGGCAGTCAAAGCAGAATTTTCCTATTTTGCTTGTTGTTGTCCTGACCGTGCTATTGCTTGGCGCACTGTTATACTTCCTCCCATTTCGGCAATAGCGGCGATAGTTGGGCTTGGACGTTCACGACGACCTTTTACTCGAACTTTGTCTCGCCGGGAGGCCCGGTCGCAAAAGTCATGGAGGATTTCGGGTGCCCCACAAGTAAAACCGACGTGTGGGGCACCCACTGCGTCATAACGCTTCGCTTAATTTCAAAGGTGGTATCCTTGACCCGACGATGGTACGCGCATGAGAAAAGTTGGACCAAGCATCGGTAACCGGGCCACCCGCCCCTCAGGTAGCGACGGACCGTGGCCTTGAGCGAGAAAAGCGCGACGACTGATGCCTCGACGACGAACAGTCGCAGTCCAAAGGGTTTTCGTGGAGCGTGTTATGCGAGCTGGACATCTAACCGTGGCGATTGTCCTCGTGATCGGTATGGTGGGACCTTACCAGTCTGATGGCCAGGACCTCGGTCGACTGCGCTACGTTGCTTCGCCGGATGAGATTGCGAAATTCTTTCAAGGGAAGCTTCCGGCAGGTAACGTCTTGGCCCGTGACAACGCTCGGTATTTGCACCTTATGGGAGAAAAGCCGTTGGTCGAGACGCCAGGGCCGCAAGCCCCTCAGGTTTACCGTTTGCTGGTTGAGACTCGACCCTACGGCATTCCAGTTGTCGTGCGACTCTCGATCGGGCCAGATGGTACCGGTGAGGTGGTCGGCAAGATAGGTCACAGCCCTCGATTCCCGGATCTCTTGACAGCAAACCAAATTGCGAAGGTTTCACAGGTGGACATAAAAGAGTTCCTCAAGCTATTGGAGGGCTCGGACTTCTGGTCGATGCCGGTGTTTCAAAGCATCGATCCCCATCACGTTATGATGGGCGAACCCGGTTGGATGTTTGAGGGAGCAAAGGAAGGGTCCTATCACGTAGTCTGTCGCGGCACGTCGAGTCTGGCTTCCCTGAAAAAAGCATTGATGTTCTTGGTGGACGTGAGCAAGCTCGACTTGGCTTCCACAACAATCCGACCCGACGATAGCAGGAAATCCAATCCTTAAATCGTTATGGTGGGTGGCTCGGACTCCAGACCCTGAGGAGGAATTGGGTGCTCTTCGGTCCGTGCTTCCTACGGATTTGGCCTTTTCAACGTGGGTCTTTCTCCTGAAGCCGGCTCGGGCATATCAGCGCCCTTCCCCTTTGCTGGTGCCGTAGGGTTCGTATCCGTCGCGGGCGTCGTCGTGGGCGCGCCACCTTCCGTGTACGCCTTCTTCACCAGCGCCTCCACACGATCCTGCGCTCCGCCGGTATTGTCGTTCGTCTGCCGCGCCTTGCTGTATTCGTTCAGCGCGCGTTCCCGCTGCCCCAGCAGATCGAAAATTTCACCCAGGTAGATGTGCGCCCAAACCTCCGTCCACTTCTCCGAAGGCTCCGGCACGGTAGCCAGCGCTTCGCGAAACGCGTTCGCCGAGGCTTGATAATTCTTCTGGTTGAAAAACGCTTCGCCCATCCGGAAGTTGGCCAGGGAACGGTTCGGCTGAATAGTCAGGGCCTTCTGATATTGCTTCACCGCATCGTAATACCTGCCCAGCATAGCAAGTTCCTCGCCTCGCGCAATCGCCGCCCGCGCCCGCAAATTTGGTGAACTCTTCAGAATCAGATTGTTGGGATCGATGTGGATGCCGCCGGATTTGGGCCGACCAAAAGTCTCGATTGTGAACTCCGTCTCCGTGCCCACCACGTCGATTGTCTTTAGCTCCGGATTTCCTTCGGTATCAATCCGCAACTGCACTGGCATCGCGAACGTGTCCAGCGGCTGCTTGATTTTCCCTACGATTCGGAACCCTTTCCGCGTCCGGTAGGTCACGTACTCCAGCGTGAATTCCGGAACGCCTGTCGAGTTCATCCATTGCGCGAAATAGCCCTGCAGGTTCGGCGGTACCTCTCCCGGTTTCAAGGAAGCATTTGCTGCGGCAATGGCCATACCCTCGAAATCCTGCACCGTCGCGGTTTTGCCTTTGTATTTGTCGTAGAAACCATGCAGCAGCGACTTGAACGCCACATCATTCATCTGCATGCGCAGCATGTGATATAGCATCGCGCCCTTATTCATCACCGTGGAGCGATATTCCGCGGAATAGGGTATCAGCCGCGCAGATTGCGATACGGGAGCCGCATCATCAAACATCAGCGAGCCCACCGCAAATTCATCCACGGCCCGCAGCCCCGCTTCCTTCCCCAAATTCTGCTCGGCATAAAGCTCTTCGCAATAACGCGCCAGGCCGTCGCTGATCCACACGTCCGCCGTCGAAGCGGGCAGCACCTGGCTTCCCCACCATTGCCCCGCCACCAGCCGGCTCATGGTGCGATCGCTGAACTTCGGATCCCACAGGCCATGCGCCAGCATAATTACTCCCGGCGCCGAGAATTCCCGCACCGTGCCGTCTGGCAATTGCACCACCGCCAGATCGGAATCCGGCAACTCTCCGAACATGTCCGCGAAAATGATTTCCTGATGCGCCACAAGGTTCGCGAAGACCTGCGCCTTGCCGGAATCCGCGTGCGGTGCATACACCGCCACGTTGATTCCCTCAGCCTGTTCGGGGTTTAACTGCAGAGGTCCGCCCACGAAGGAGCCATTAGGCTCGGCTCGGTCGCAGCGGAACGTGTACATCAATCGCCCGCCTTCGGCAGCCGCTCGCGGTGCCATCGGTTGCGGCGCCGCCGCTTTTCCCGTTCCCGCCATCGCCATCGTGTCCGGCACATTTAGCCGGAATGTCCCCGTAAAGCGGTTCGCCGGATAATTCGTCAGCGGAAACCACCGCGATGGCAACAACAAATAGACCCATTCCTTGCTGATCGACGCCACGCGGATTCCCGGCACGGGGCTGTTCTCTTCATTCACCAGCAGCCCCGCATAGCTGAACGTCAGCGTCACCGTTTTCCCGACAGCCACCGGCGCGGGCAGAATCACGTTCACCATCAGCGGATTCTCATTGTCCCGCTGAAACGACAGCGGCTTTCCCTCCGCCGTTTTCACTTCCTTCACGTCAAGGTTCTGGTGCAGTTCCACACGCAGGTTAGTCGAAACGTCC
>CAYOOS010000545.1:0-3309 GCA_964405585.1 uncultured Acidobacteriaceae bacterium
TCATCCGGGTTCAGCACGTCGGCAATGTTCACCATCGAGGAGACCGCAACGCTCCCTTCGTTCACATCGCCATCAATGGCAATGTGCGAGTGGCAATCGATGATCCCCGGCATAACAAATTGTCCGCGGGCATCCAGCACTTGGGCATCCGCCGGCGCTTTCAAACCGCTGCCCACCGCCGCAATTTTCCCATCCTTAATAAGGATGTCCCCATTATCAATCGTTCCGTGCGTGACGGTCAGGATTGTGGCGTTGCGAATTAAGAGTGCCGATGGTTCAACCGGCGCTGCATTGGGCTCGGCGTCTTTCTCGCGAGCCACTCCGGCCGAAGCAAGCAGGGAGCATAGAAATGCAACTCCCGCGACGCTAACGCTTATCCTGCGCCGGTTCATCGCGCACCTCCCGCCATCGCGCCAGGTTTTGTGCCACTAAAATCAAATGTATAGCCCAACGTGCTGATCGAACCTTTCATGGTATTGCCCTCGAAAGTTCCCGAGAACTGCACGTCTGTTGGAGATCCTTCAATCGCAAGATTGATGGTGAAGCTGAATTTTTCTTCGCTGACATAGCCGCTGAAAATAGTTCCCGTGCCTCGCGTCGAACTGCCCACCGTTCCCGTCAAAGCGCCGTCCGCGGCCATGGAGAGGTCCGCGGTCATTTCCTCCGAGCCATCCGGCGTGGTTGTGGTTAATTTCCACTTTCCGCTCAAGTCGCCCTTCGGCGGTTCACTGGGCCGCAGCGGTTCGCGCACTTCAAACTTTCGCCCGTCCACGAACACCATTTTCACTTTTGTCTTTTTGTCGAACAGGTCGCCATCGGTGATCACCAGGTTCGCGATTTTGCCCTTCTCGATGGAGCCCAGCACGTCCCCCACGCCAAATATTTCCGCGGGTGATAGCGTCAGCGCGCGCAATGCTGCGTCGGAACTTAAACCCGCATCCATCGACTTTTTTACCGCGGGCAAAATCTCCTTGGGGGTTGCAATGCCGCCGGAATAAAACGCGAACTTCACTCCCGCCTTTTCCAGTGCTGCCGGTGAAGATGGCGCGCGATCCCGGAACCTCAAGGTCCGCAACGACGGCACGTCTTCCGGATCGCCATCCTTCGGCGCTTCCGGCCATTTCAAATCCACCAGCACGGGTACTTTTTTCGCTGCAATCTCCGCCGCCACTTCGTAACCCATCTGCCCGCCGTAAATCACGCTGTTCAGTTTCCACTCCTCGCCGAGCACCAGCGCCCGCCGAATCTCCAGCGAACTGTTCCCCGGAACCAGCACCACTGCATGTTTCTGAAGCGCTTCCTTCAGCGATTCCGTGCTTTCGTCATACCTCGGGCGCTCCACACCGCGCGGATTTTTTTCGTAGTTCGCATCGGCTTGCGCGCTCCAGCTCGTATCAATCCAAATCTGCCGCACATACGCAATAGCTCCCATCAGCGATCCCGGATAGCTGCGGAATCCTCCCGGGGCCTGCAGGGAAACCGGAATCGCTACCGGCGCTTTCACAACTAGATTTCCCGGGCGATCTCCCGCCAAATCGAGCACCGCCGCCTGCCCCGGGAACATTCCCGTCTTGGGAGCAGAAACCGTGGTCGTGAATCCCGCGCTGCGCCAGCCCTCGATCCGCGAATCCGCCAAGTTGATTTCATCCGCGGCATTGCGCCACGGCGTAGTCGCGGGCCGATCCTCCGGTCCTTTGGAAATGGGCGGCCTCGCGTTCCCTTCGCCACCTGCGTTTCCGCCGCCGCTCACGGGCGCCGTCAAACCTACATCCGTGAAGGCATCCACCAGTCCCGGGTACACGATCAATCCTTTTCCTTCGATCACCCATGCGTCCGGCGGAATCGTCACATTTGTTCCCACCGCGGTAATCACGCCGCGCGAGACCAGCACCGTCGCGTTTTCCATCGGCGCGCCCGAAACCGGCACAACTTTCGCGCCGCGAATCGCAAAGCTTCGAGGCTCTCCGCCCTGGGCTTCCGCCCGCCCCGCACAACAAAAACTCAGCAGCGCTGCGGCAAAGGCAAGAATGCCGTGGCGCTGGCAAACGCTTCTCAATCTCATTCCTGACTCCTTGAATTCGTGCGAAGACCCCAATCGTTTGCGATTCCCCGCAGGCATTGAGGCTATTGGGAACCTGCCCGAAGGTCAAGCGCTGCGATCCTAAGAACGGGACAGGCCTTGCGACCTGTCCCATGATTTGACGCTTCCGCGATTAAATCGTGTTACTGCTTTTTCTTGCCGAACAGTCCGCCCAACTGTTTCGTGACGTCAGACGCGCCCTTAGTGCCGCCCGCACCCGCCAGGCCAGCCAGCTTTCCGACTGATCCACCGGCGCAAGTCAGCTCCGACTTCATCAAGCTGGCGGTCGCGCCACCAATGTCCGGCGTGAACTGCGGGTTTGTGGTTGTTCCGTGAATTTGCAGCGGCACCTTGATTCCACCGTTCTTGCAACTGGCGCCCGCTCCCAGCATTTTCCCGGCCGCGCCGCCAACCGCACCGCCTTCCGCGCCCCCTGCCGCCCCCAGCATGGAGGCATTCACGGTGGCCACCAGCTTGAAGTCCATATTGTTTTTATCGTCCAGCGTGCCACCGCCAACCACTGTTCCCAGCGTTGGCACCACCAGATTGAAGTTGTCCGCGCGCAATCCTGCGGGCGCCATGTGCACGTCCGTGGTCATCTTCTCAATGTCCAGATCCTGGCCCGTCTTGAGTCCCGAAAGCGACCCAACTCCGGACATTTTTTGTCCCAGGTTGAAGCCGGAAAGCTTTCCGCTGAACAGCCCGACGTTTCCATCAATCACCAACTTGTCAGTGGGCCCGGTGATGTGGAGATTCGTGGTCAACGTGCCTGCGGTCAGCTTGGAGCCTTGCGGCAGATTGACGGCGACTGCCGGGAGAAAGGACTCAAGATCGGTTGCCGGCATTCCTTCGCCTGCCATCTTCATATCAACCGCAAAGGCGTCGCCTTCCGATTTGTAGGTGCCATTCAGATTCCATTTGGCGTTACCGATGTTTATCGCCGAAGGATTCAGCACGCCCGTGCTTTTGGCAATGTCGTATTTGGTGTCGAACGCCAGACCCAGCGGCACGCCCGACGGCTTCCCACCAGCCCGCAGAATCGCATTCGTAAGTTTCAGGTTTCCTTTTATGGCCATTTGTCCGCTTTGGCTGATCAGGTTTGCGTCCACATCAACCGTTCCGCCTAGCCCAAGGGATGGATCGAGGAATCCGGTCTTGGCCAGATCGAGCGTGCTGATGGTCAGCTTCACGTCCTGTGGCGTAAACGCTGCGTCCTTGGGGTCCACTGG
>CAYOOS010000546.1:0-3284 GCA_964405585.1 uncultured Acidobacteriaceae bacterium
TGGAAATTGGCGCGGTCCCGGATCTGATGCTCTCCAGCCCCTATCTGCGCGCCGTGCAGACAGCGGAAATCTTTGCCGCCGCCCTTGAATACAACAAACAGAAAATCCGCAAAACCGATCTGCTCCTCCCGGGAGCCGATCCCATGCAACTCTTTCGCGAACTGGCCAGGGAAAAGCAAGCTTCAGCGATTTTTGTGTTCGGGCACGCGCCGCATCTTGACGATCTGATCGCCACGGCCATCGGCTCCAAGCATCACGTCACGTCGCTGAAGAAGTCTGGCGTGGCTCTTGTGGAATTGCGGCGCTTGATCCCGCCAAGCGGCGAACTCGTCTGGCTCGCCACCCCAAAACTCCTGCGCAAAGCTGGCAAGTAACTCCCAAGCAAAAGAAATCGAGCTTTAATCCGATGCCGCCGAGATTGACGCAGGCGGCTCTTCATTCCGCGGAAGTTCCACCACGCGCGCCCGAACGCCGCCACCCTGCACGATCAGCGGCTGCTCCAAAACGTGTTCCAGCAAGTATTTCCCCGCCGCCACTCGCGCCGCTGCCTCTTCGGACTCCTGCAATCCCGGCACGCGCAGAATCACCGCATCCACCGATTTTTCCACCCGCAATCCCACGGGCGTTTCGCAACCGCACTTGCGCAAGGCCCTCGCCAACCGCAATACGCCTGCCAAGGCGCAAACAGCCTGCTGCTCTTCCTGCGAGAGCCGCGCGAACGCCTTGTGTTTCACGTCGGGCTGTTCGCCGCGGTGGTAGCGCACCACGTTGATCAGTAGCGCCCACTCCCCGTCGTTCCATCCTGCCGGCACCGGCAATTCACGCAAAAAACTCCGCGCCGCCTTCTGTGGAGCATCCGCGTCCAGCCCCGCCCCAATTCCATGCAGCCGTGCCGCCCCGCGCAGCACTTTGCGCAAGTGGCTTTCCGCAAAAATCGGCGCAACTTGCGCGCGCGTCAATCCATCGAAAAGCCGCATCGCCAGCCGCGAAACCTGCCCCGTCCGCCGCAAATTACCGTCCAGCGCCCGCGCCGTCGCGTGCAAACTTGCCAACCCCGCCGCTTCCAGCGTCTCGCCCTGCGGCAATCCCATTCGCCACTCGTGCCACAAACTTGTCTTTCCCAACGTCAGTTGGCGATAGGTTTCGATGCGCTCATGCCGCTCGCTGGCAATCCGTTCCGCCCAGCGATTCCGCGTCTCCTCCGCTTCCTCCGCGGCCGCCAGCGCAATCGTTTCCCCCAGCACGTCCAGGTCGTGCACATCTCCAAGCAAATCCTGCACCCGCTTTAGGTTTTCACCCCAATGCTCATATTTCTCCGGCAGCAAACTTTCCACGGTGTACCGGAATCGCTTCACCCCAATCCGCAGCTCATGCCACGGCCGCGGTTTCTCCGCTCGCAACGCCCGGATATGCAGCTCCTTCGCTGCCTCCAGCCGCTCCAGCGCCAGGCATTGCGCCGCCAGACTATCCGGCGGAACAAGTCGCGCCCGGCCCTGCAGCCCTCGCTCCAATTTCTTCCATGCCTTCTCGTCAAATCTTCCCGCGGCCCACGTGGCCGATTCGCGCAGCTCGCCTTCCTGTTTTTCAAACAGCGCCAGCAGTTGCAGCCGCACCGGATCGCTTTCCGTCCCCAGTTTCTTCGTCCAGTCTTCCAAAACCTGCACGTCCCGCAACTCGCCCAACTGTCGGAAAAGCTTCCGCCCCAGCTTCCGCATCTCTTGCCACGGCCCCTCAGGGTCCACTTCTTCCATCACCGCCGCCACGGACCGGCACCTCCGCAGCGCCACGCGCAAATCGTGCACCGCATCCGGTTCCGGCGATGTGCGCACCTCCGCCAGTTCCTTCAAGGCGCGCTCCATCCAATAGCTCAACCCCCGGTGCTCGGAGTTCGAGCCCGCCAAAGTGTTTCCAGTTCCCATATTTTCCCAAGCTGGCCCAAACCGCGGTGGCCCGCGGCCCCTGGGGCCAGGTCCTATAGACTAGTCCTCTGTCGCAACCGCGTCCAGTAGAGGGTACTGGGCCAAAGCTCCGGCAACATGTGCGCCAGAACAAACACCATCCCTATGCACGCAACCGCCGAAATCAGGAAAACTCTCCCCGGATCAGGATGCCCCAGCCGCAGCATCGCGTATTGCACCAGCGGCTGCAGCGCAATACCTCCAAAGGAAAGCAGGTTGGCCGCTCCGATCACGCGTCCTTTCACTTCCGGACGCGGCCGGTTCTGGATCAGCGCGTTCACCGGCACAACAAAAAATCCGGCGCACACGCCCAGCGCCGCCAGAAGCCCCATCACCATCGAATACGTCAGCCCAGGAGTCGAAAGCGCTCCCGTCATCAGCACAATTCCCGTCAACCCCGGCAGGATCATTCCCATCTCGATCTTCCGTCCCGAAGCGTACCCCGCCAAAAAGCTACCCACACCTATGCCCAAGCTCAATGCCGCCAGCAGGTAGCTGCTATGCGCTTCGTCCACATGCAGAATGTCCGTGGCATACAGCACAATCGTCAGCAGCAGGATCGCCCCCAGAAACCAGAAAAACGTGTTGGCGATGACCGCCACCCACAACACCGCGTCCTTCCGCATGCGCGCGATTTCGTCGAACAACTCCTTCGCCCAGTTCCAGTGAAACGTGCGTTGCGGATCTGCCGCCCGCACTCGCGTAATCCCCAGACTCGTAAACAGCCCCACCAACGATAGCCCCATCAGGATAAAGCCCGACCATTCCTGCCGCCCGCGAAAATTGTGCGCCAGGAATCCCCCGGCCAGCGTCCCACCAATCGCTGCCAGCAGCGTGGTCAGTTCGATCACGCCATTTCCCCAACTTAACTTGCTTGTCGGCAACAATTCCGGCAGCAACCCGTATTTCGAGGGGCCAAAAATCGATCCCTGCAGACAAACAAAAAACAGCGCCACGGCCGCCAGCCCCAGCCGGTTCTGCCACAGCGCATACGTGGCCCCGCCCATCGTCACCAGTTCCAGCAACTTGGTCGCGATGGTCACGCCCCGCTTGCTGAAGCGATCTGCGAAATAGCCCCCGGGAATGGAAAAAACGAGGAAGGGAACTGCGAACACCAGCGGCACTACCAGCACGAACAGAAAGTCGCGTTGCTCGCGCGTGATGCTAGACTCCAGCACCAGAAAACTCACCAGCCATTTCAACGCGTTGTCGCTCAGCGCCCCCTGGAATTGCGTGGCAATCAGCGCCCAAAAACCAAGCAGCCCCGCGCGGGGATCTTCCACCGCAACAGCTCTCTCCGTTGTACGATCCGCCGCATCCATGAAT
>CAYOOS010000547.1:0-3283 GCA_964405585.1 uncultured Acidobacteriaceae bacterium
TCCAGAAATGTGATCGCAGCCATGGTCAGCGCCCGCCTTTCTTCGCGCGCTTTGTGGTGGATTTCTTGCTGGACTTTTTCGCGGCCGGCTGCGGTGACTCTTCCGACGTCTGTTCTTGCGGCACATCGCCAAAATGAATCGGCGCATTCTTGCCGGAGGAACTCTTCCCACTCCCGAAGCCTTCTACCATCCACACCGGCTCAACGCTGCTTTTCGGCGGCATCACCTCTGCAATCGGCCGTTGCCACTTCGCACGAATCTTGTGGCAATCATCCCCGGTACAGTAAACGCCTCCATTGACGGTTTCCGCGGGGGGCATTGGCGAATTCTCCGCAAACTCGCGGTCTTTCTCCAGGAGACTTGTCAGCTTATCTTCCATCTCTTTCTTGCTCTTCGCGTCCAGGAGCTTCTCCTTCAGCAAAAAGGTTTCGTATGACGCAATCGGGTCGCGCTTCTCCCAAAATTCGCGCTGTTCTTTGGGAACATATTCCGCTGGATCGTGCTGCGCGTGCCCGCGCCGCCGAAATGTCTTTGCCTCAATCAGGATGGGCCCTTCGCCTGCCCGCGCGCGTTCCACTGCTTCCTTCGCCGTTGTGTACACTTCCACCACATCGTTCCCATCCACGATGTAACTGGCGATGCCGTAGGCCTTCGCGCGGTCCGCCAGATTCACCAACCGCACCTGGTGCCGCACCGGCGTGGAGTAGGCCCACTGGTTGTTCTCCAGAATCAGCACAAACGGCGCTCGCTGCGAGGCCGCAAAATTCAGTCCTTCGTGGAATACGCCGGTGGAGCTTCCACCATCGCCAATCCACGTCATGGCCACAATCTTTTGTCCCAGATATCTTCCGGCAATGGCGACGCCCGTCATCACTGGAATTAAATCGCCCAACATGGAGATCGGAGAAACAATGTGCAGATTCTCCAGGTCGCCAAAGTGGCTTGTGCCATCGCGGCCCTTGGTCGGCGAAGTGTACTTCGCCATGTGCTGCGTGAAAATATCTCGCGGCGGCACACCCTTCACGAGCAACGCCCCTATATTGCGGATCATCGGCGCAAGCCAGTCGCGCTTTTCCAGCGCGTACGACGTCCCGACGGAAATCGCTTCTTGGCCCAGGCTGGAATAGAGCCCGCCGACAATCTTGTTTTGCCGGAAAAGCCGCGTCATGGTCTCTTCGACCTCGCGGTTCAGGCGCATGTAGTAGTAAAGGTCAAGGTATTGCTGCGGCGTGAGTTTTCTCTTGCGGGGCGATGCGATGGCAGGCATAGTCGGCGGCTCTCCGGATGGCAGTCCGGTTCCCTATGATAAATCGGAAGCCGCGTGGCGCCTAATGAAGCGGGCCGGAATTTCCCGTCGCAAACGGACTATTACCTCACACAAGCAGGCGCAATCTGGCCTTCTCTCGCACCAAGAGAGGGTCGTTGGAGACAAACTTGCCCGCAGACTTGCGCGATTTTCTTAGTTCAAGTAGCCAGCGAGTTGTTCGAGGCAACCCATCCAGCCTTCGTTGTGCTTGTCGCGTGTTTCGGCATTGGGGAACTGGCCGTGCGAGAGAACCACCTCTGTGGCATTTCCCAGGTCCACAAACTCCAGACTTACCAATGATTCCTGCCCCGGAGGATCGGTGGCCCAGCGCCAGGTAAACGCCAGCTTTTCCGGCGGCTTGATTTGCCGGTAGGTGCCGCTCAGGCGGCTTACGTTTCCGCCCTTGTGGTGCATCTCCAGGCTGTACGTACCGCCGACTTTCAAGTTCAGCTCGGAGATGATGGTGGTGTGGTCGGTGGTCGGATGGAACCAAAGAGCGAACTCCTTGGCATCGGTCCAGGCGCGAAACACCCTTTCGCGCGGGGCAGAGAAAGTGCGTCTTAGCTGGAGTGCGTTTTCCGGTTGCGATTGCGGCGTGGCCATTTCTGGCCCTCCTTATTTTTGTCTTGGTTGAGAAAACGTTCGAGAGAGTCGAAAGTGCCTTCCCAGAAGAGGCGGTAATGCGCGAGCCAGGCTTCGGCGTCTTTCAGCGGCTTGGCGGCGAGCTGGCAATGTCGCGTGCGGCCGATCTTTTCTTGCGACACAAGCCCAGCTTGCTCGAGGACGTGAAGATGCTTCATGACCGCGGGAAGTGACATTTTATGGGGTTTGGCAAGCATGGTGATGGAAGCCCGGCCCAGCATGAGGGTAGCGAGGATAGCGCGGCGAGTGGGATCGGAAAGAGCGCCGAATGTGGAGTCGAGGGAGGCTGAATACTTAACCATGTGGTTTAGTATTTGTGCTGGTTTCGTCCTTGTCAAGGGAAAATTTTGCTTCGTTCCACGAGTCTCTTTAGGCTAGTGGTTGGCTGACTGCGTCGACGCCTCGATCTCGGAGAGGTGCTTCAGCAGGGTATCTCGAGAAGCTCTGCGGGCTTGCAGTCCAAATAGCTCCGCGAGGTGCTGCGCGATCGGGTGCTTGACCTCTTCGATAGAGATATTCCGCGAAAGCAATTTCTCGAGGGAGGTCGCTTTGCGCCCCACGATGCCACAGGGCACGATCAAATCGAAATGGCGCAGGTCCGTCGAAACGTTGTAGGCAAAGCCGTGGGAGGTAACCCAGCGGCTCAGGTGCACGCCGATGGCAGCGAGTTTTTCTTCGGCCGCGCCCGGATGTGCGACGGGATTGACCCAAATGCCCGTTTTCCCGGGAACGCGGAAGGCGGTAAGGCCAAAATCGGCGGTGGCGCGGATCATGGCCTCTTCGAGCGTGCGCACATACCAGCCCACGTCGCGCTTGATGGCGCCGAGATTCAGGATCGGGTAGCCCACAATCTGGCCCGGCCCGTGGTAGGTGATGTCTCCGCCGCGATTCGTCGCGTGCAACTCAACGCCCTTCTGCCGCAGCACATGTTCCGATACCAGCAGATTTTCCCGTTTCGCGTTTCGCCCCAACGTGATTACGTGCGGGTGTTCGCACAGCAGCAGCACATCCTCGATCGCTTCGGCCTTTCGCGCGGCTGACAGCCGTTGTTGCAAAGCAAGAGCATCGGTGAACGAGATGAGCCCCAGGTCGGTGATGAGCAGGGAATTCATTGGGAAAGGTGGTTCTAAGTTGTAAGTTCTCAGTTTTTAGTAATGCAGAAACAAATCACTCACTCCAGCCTTTCGGTGCCATACGTGACGGATTTTGTTTCGACTGAAAACTTACAACTTATTACTTACGACTAGACGTTAATCTGCAGGCCTCGGACCGACGCGAACGCGTCTCCCATGGCTTCCCAAACCGTGGGGTGCGCGTGGATCATGTTCATCATGT
>CAYOOS010000548.1:0-3277 GCA_964405585.1 uncultured Acidobacteriaceae bacterium
CGTCAAGCCGTTCCGATGCCGTTGCCTTGATCCGCGCCACCGGTCAACTGGCCACGCCCTAGGCCAGCCCATATTCTGCGCCGACATTCCTGAAACATCCTTGAATAGATGGATGGAGATCATTCATTCCCCGGCTCCACTGCTAAGAGTTGGGGCTCGAAATCGCCTTGCAACCGCAGTAAAATCAACCAGCAGTCAAGGACGCGCCCGTAGCTCAGTTGGATAGAGCGTCTGCCTTCTAAGCAGAGGGTCGCCCGTTCGAGTCGGGCCGGGCGCGCCATCTTATTGGACTGAAAAGACTAAGAAGAATCGATCATCTCCTTTGACCCTCTGCTCTTTCAACAGATGATCTCGGAAACGCGAATCGAGTTTACGACTTCCTACAACCGGACTTCTGGCCAGCAGTAACATCCGGTTAGCCCAAGAAGAACACACGGATTCCTGCCTAGCGTCTTAGGCGGTCACTTCAATGAATAGCCCACATTTCGCGGAAGTTGAAACCTTCGCGTAAGCGATCTATTTCAGCAGCTGAGCGTGATCGCGACGGCGGCCTCTCCTCTGGTCAGAGTTCAAAGCACTGTTTGGTGATAGATTCATTGTCTCGAGGGCTGAAGAAGCTCAGTTACGGAGGCAGCCAAGATGTGTCTGATTCGGGGCTCGGTCTTTTTTGTCTTTCTAGCTGCATTGTTTGGTATCGCGAAGGCCACGAGCGCGCAGGATATTGTCGTGGACGCGGCGGGTTCGCACGCGGTGAACTCCTTCAGTCCGGTCCGGGCGCTGGGTGGGGCGGTTGACCGACAGCGCGGCGGGAACACGCAGGAGGAGATTGAGAAGCATACGCAGTGGGTACTGAGCGGGCCTGCTCTTAAAGAGCTTTTAGGATCGGGATGGCAGACCGTCTCCTATCGCCAGAATACAGAATTGCAGATCGAGGCTTGGCATTGGAATCCCCGGGGCACGTGGAGCAACGCAGCAAAGAAGGAAGGCTACTTTACGGGCAGTGCAGAACCAACTACAGAAAAGATTGTCCACTCCTGGGCTTATCCCTTACCGCATCGCGGCGCGACGCTGGGCGATGGAAACGGATGGTCTCGTCTGACGGACGGCGACCCAAATTCCTACTGGAAGAGCAATCCGTACTTGACCAAGACCTATACAGGCGAAGATGACTCGCTGCACCCGCAATGGGTGATGATCGATTTGGGCAAAAAGGTCGACATAAACGCCATCCGGATCGCCTGGGCGAATCCCTATGCCAGGCGTTATTACGTGCAATTCTGGACGGGCGAAGTGGAGCCCTTCTACGCGGGGATCAACAAGGGAACGTGGCAAACGTTTCCCATGGGCACTGTCGCAAACGGCACAGGCGGAACGCCAACGCTGCGACTCGTGGATTGGAATATCCCCATACGATACCTACGCATCTGGATGACGGAATCATCAAATACCTGCGACACCCACGGTCCGCAAGACAAACGCAACTGTGTGGGATATGCAATCAACGAGTTGTATATCGGAACCGTATCGGCCGATGGGCAATTTAACGACATCGTCACGCACGTGCCCAGCCGGCAGCAGACCATCACTTGGCCGTCCTCGGTCGATCCGTGGCATTCCGCTTCCGACCTTGATTACCGTAGAGGCGATCAAGTCGGATATGACTTCTTCTTCAAATCTGGTGTCACGCGCGGTCTCCCCACCATGGTACCGATTGCCATGCTTTACGCTAGTCCCGAGGATGCCGCCAACGAGATCGCCTACCTCTATAAGAGGAAGTACCCGATCTCATGGATCGAGATGGGAGAGGAGGCGGATGGCCAGCGGATGCTGCCGGAAGACTATGCGGCGTTGTATGTACAGTTTGCCAGAGCCATTCATAAACTCGTTCCCAATGCGCCCTTGGGTGGGCCTGCGTTCGAAGGAACTCCTGGTGACGTGGACTGTTGGGCTGATGCCAATGGCAGAGTGTCTTTCCTGGGTAGATTCGTAGACTACCTAAAGGCTCACAGTGCCTTGAAGGATTTCACATTTTTTTCGTTTGAGCATTATCCATGCATGGGTACACACCTCTGTGGTGACTGGACTTCGCTTTACTTTGAACCGCAGTGGGTGAATCACGTCGTAAGCGCTTGGAAAGACAATGGCCTGCCGCCGAATATTCCGTTTTTTATGACAGAAGGTAATGACCTCGGAGAAGGCAGCCCTGGAACTGTCAAAAGCGCGCTATGGCTGGCTGACTATGTCGGCGCGATGATGTCCGCCGGCGCTTCCGGTACCTACTACTTTCACTACATCACCTCGCAAGGCCGACGGTTACGTGGCTTGGTCTCAGTTGACGAAGATAACCACGCGCTCCATTCGCCTCAGTATCTCGCGTCGCAGGTGATTACGCGGGAATGGGTGCAACCTGTCGATGCCGTCCACAAGCTCTACAAGGCGACCAGCAATGTGACCGACAAAGATGGGAATGTACTGGTCACGGCTTACCCGGTCGAAAGACCAGACGGACAATGGTCTGTCATGATTATCAACAAGGATCAAAACAACGATCATTTTGTCCGAGTTGTATTCGCCGACTCCGTAACCAAACAGACTCGTTTTTTTTCAGGCAAAGTGGACCGAATCGTTTTCGGCCCCGGCGAATATCAGTGGCATCCGGATCCCGATCCTGTTCCCTCGGCAGCGGTGCCCGGAGCCGGAGGACCTCAGGAAGATGGTGATGACGAGGGCCTAGCGCGAAGGCGCGGCTTGAATGGCCACGCCGACCCGGATGGGCCGCCGTCTGTATCGAGCATATTAATGGGTGGCGCGGAAGCTACTTTTGAACTTCCCAAAGCATCTATCGTTGTACTTCGCGGTAAGGTCGCGAACTTGTGAGTCTCTTCCCGAGAAAATCCATCTTTACTAAAACAGCATCTGAAGCGTGCGGGAGATTCGGACCCGCGCAGCGAAGCCAGCCTAGTCAGATGAGCGAATAGCCGACTATACATCCAAGTGGAATCGAATAATCCACACGAGAGGCCACTTCCCACAAGGGGACTTCGGGACAACTGCCCGAAGCCACATCTATGTGTGGCCCGTTCCTGGTCCAATCGGGCGTCTCGATTTTCGAGGCTGGCCGAGCGTTAACCGTACATGAGATCGGTGCTTTGTCCGACCTCGATAATATAACCGTCAGGATCGCGGATGTAGCAGCGAATCTCGCCGTACTTGGCAATCGGCTCCGTGATGAATTCGGCTCCTCGACTTTTCCATAATTCATAGCACGCTTGAATAT
>CAYOOS010000549.1:0-3271 GCA_964405585.1 uncultured Acidobacteriaceae bacterium
TTCAATGGCGTCGTGAACCCCAGCGACCTGGATGTGTATGGAACCTCGCCGACCCTTCCCTTGGGTTACATCGAGAACTACACGGCCGGCGTCGAACACACGTTCAAGGACGTGGTCGTGAACGCCTCTTACGTGGCCACGGAGGGTGTGAAACCCTCCGGCAAAGGCAGCAACTCCGCATAGCGCCACATATTAAAAGCGCGGTGCTGCAAGGCTCCGCGGTGCGCCACGTGGCCGAGCGCTTCGTAGTCGTAGCTTACCTCGAGCGGTGAGAAGCACTCTTCGCAATAAGATAGGGGAGTGTTGGCGAATTTCTTGCCACATTCCCTGCATCGTAAGAAATAAAGCTCTTTCATAAGTCACCTCGCCGTGGACTGCTCGGTCCGAATAACACGCCGGGCCGGGTGCCCCCGTGTGAAATGACGTGGAGATTGATCGCGGGCAGCGCGGAGGGGGAAAATGAAAAACCCTCCGTGCCAAAGCGCTTGGAGGGTCTCAGAACTTCTGTGACTTCGCCAGCTCTTTAGCAGTTTTTTACGTGGAGCAAGTCGCCCTAAATCGCCACGTGATGCCGCCGAAGCGGCTATGAATAATTAAGCAGGAACTCGAAAGCAAAGTCAAGAGCAAAATAATAACAAAGCGGCGCCCGGACGAAGAGAGTAGCGAATTCCCGCTAATCGTAAAGGCTCTAGTGTTTTTGTGCTAGAGTGCCGTGCGACCGCGGCGACTCTCAGATGCGCTCTAAATGTCCATGCAACGCGGATTTACGCGCATCAGCCGGGGCGAAAACAATAAAGGCAACAAACCGGCGTCCTGCTACGTCAAATGATAGCGTGGGTAAAATCGTACCAAGGACGACCCGGCCATACGGCCAGTAATGCAAATGGCGCATCCTAGTAGAAGAGAAACTCCACGCAAGGTGGGGTGTTATACTTCATCAAGGTGCATCGGCTGGAAGTCGAAAGAGGAGCTAGCAAGATGGATCACGTAAGAGAAATGGTGGATTGGACGCGACGTCGCAAGGTTGTAGTAGCGGGGTTGGTGACGGCAACGCTGGTTGTCGGCATCCTGATTGGGACGGTGATTTCCGGCAAGGTTTCCGCGATGAAGGCATTCTCCTTCGCGGGAACGAACGCCACGCCGCTGGCGCTGCCGGACCCCATTCCGTCGTCCAATTCCTTTAACGCGATTGTCACGCGCGTGGAGCCGGCCGTGGTGAATATCGCCACGACGCAGGTGATTGATAAGAAGTCAAAGAAGCACCGCTCCTCGCCGAACGACCCGGACGATCCCAGCGAAGACTTTTTCTTCCACTTCTTTGACGGCCGGCCGGATGCCCAGCCAGAGGCGGAGCGCAGCCTCGGCTCCGGCGTGATCGTGGACCGCCGTGGATACATCCTGACGAACAATCACGTGGTCGAGCAGGCCACCAAAATCCAGGTGCAATTGAACGGCGATTCCACGAAGTACACGGCGAAGGTTGTGGGTGTGGATGAAGATACCGACCTGGCGGTGATCAAGATTGATGTGCCGAAGGAGCTACCCTTTGCCAAGCTGGGCAATTCCGACGGCGTGCAGGTAGGCGATTGGGTACTGGCCATTGGCAGTCCTTTCGGACTGAACGCGACGGTGACGGCGGGGATCATCAGCGCCAAGGACCGTGGCGGAATCGGCCGGCAGTTCCAGCGCTTCCTGCAAACCGATGCGGCGATTAATCCGGGTAACTCGGGTGGTCCGCTGGTGGACATGGCCGGGCAGGTTATCGGGATCAACACCGCCATCATCACCGGCGGGCGCGGATACGAGGGCGTGGGATTTGCCATGCCTTCCTCGACTGCCTTGAGCGTGTACGACCAGATCGTGAAGAGCGGACGCGTAACGCGCGGCTCCATCGGCGTGAGCTTTAATGAGGAACAGGGAACCAACCAGATGACCTTGAAGTATCTAGGCGCTCCCTACGGCGTGGCCATACAGGGTATTGAGCCCGGCAGCCCGGCGGAAAAGGCGGGGTTGAAGGATGGCGACGTGATCACCGCCGTCAATGGCGCGCCCGTGAAAACGGGCAATGACCTGGTGAACCCGATTGCCGCCGCACCCATTGGCAGCAAGGTGAAGATCACCTACTACCGCGACAAACAACAGCATGATACTTCGGCCACCGTTGAAGATCGCACGCGCGTTTTCCCGGACGCCGCCAATCGTATCAATGGCACCCCGGACGAACCCGCGCCTGCGGAATTCGGCTTGCACGTCGAAGCGCTTACTCCCGAGCGCGCACAGCGCGTGGGCATGGAAGGGCAGAAGGGCGTGGTGGTGACGGAAGTGGATCCGGCCAGTTTCGCCGACGACTTGGGGTTCGGCCCCGCTGACGTCATCGCCGAGGTGAACGGCCAGCCGGTTAATTCCATGGATGATTATCGCAAAGCGGTCGGCAAACTTAAGGCTGGCGACAATGTGGTGTTCAAGATACGACGCCACAGTTATAACGACCGTACCGTCACGGTGTTCCTGCCGGGCGTTGTGCCGGCGGACGGCAAGTAATCGAACGAGGACGCATCAACCCAGATCATGCGCACCTTGCTTTCCAGGCAATCACTGGCGGGATGGATTCTTGCGGCGATGGCCGCGGGGGGCTTGACCCTGCCCGCGGCCGCCGCACAGAGCGCGCCTGCGAGCAAGAGCCACAAGAGTACGGGCAGCAACGCGAGCGCGGCCCACTCGAAAACGAAGGGAACTACTCCGGGAAGATCCGGCAAGTCCAGTAAGAGCACTTCCAGGAAAAAATCGAAACGCGTGAAGGGGCAGGCAGAGCCGGCGCCGGAACGCATCAGCGAGATTCAAACTGCCTTGGCAAAGCACGGTGTATTTGTCGGAGAGCCAAACGGGAAGTGGGACGAATCCACGACCGAGGCCATGAAGAGATTTCAGACCATGCATGGGTTGACTCCCACGGGTAAATTCGATGCTTTAACGCTGCAGAAATTGGGCTTGGGCTCGGAGACCGCGGGAGTCGCGGCGCCCACGCCTCCGCCGAACGCGACGGCAAATCGCCTGCTCTCTCGGAATGCGCAACGCGACGAAATCAAGAACGAAAACCAGCCGGAATAAGCTGCAGGTTTGGCAAGCGCTGTAGATCTGTACTTCACAGGACAATCTGAAAAGGCTCTCGTGTGGCGTTTGACGAAGTCATGGATGCGCCGATAGACTCATCTCTTTTTGGGAGGAGCCATGTCCGCTGCTGACACACCACGCGTGTTCAAGAACTTCATCA
>CAYOOS010000550.1:0-3271 GCA_964405585.1 uncultured Acidobacteriaceae bacterium
TCCCACTGGTTTCTGAACCCAAGCGCCGCGATGCCTACTTGGGGCCGTGGTATCCCGAAGATGCTACAGTCGAGGTGTGGTCGCAAGACGGCGACGACTTTTCCTCCGGCATTGCGCTCTCTCTTGACGCAAACTTCATTCACTGCCGCTGCGATTCCGATAATCCTGGTGCCAAGAAAATCTTTGTACAGCCTGAAGACGAATCCTTCGCCCGCGAAATCGTCCGCGAAATCATCGAAGGCACTCCTCTTAAGTAGCCAGTATTTGGTCTGAAGAATCTCGGCTTGCTCCCCGGTAATAACGGGGACTTTACCGCTCAGCTCTCTCCAGGACTTAGCACAAACATGCGAGGCGGTGATAATCTCTGCGGTATGGTGAACCCACAGTTGCGGGTGAAGGCGGCCTGCCTAATACGCGCGTATCTGGACGGGAAGATTGATAATTTTGAATTTGCCGACGGCTTCCCACACGACAAGAATGACGCGGCCCTAAAAGCAGTCGAGCAGCGACTCTGGTTTCACTACGATGACGTAAGAGCACATCACTGTGAGTTTCCGCTCCACTCAGATATTGAAATGCTGTTCCGGCGTTGTGCGCTCTTCTTGGATACACAATTGGAATACGAATGGCCGGAGTTGTGGCACCACAACCTGGCGCACCCGATAGTCAGAATTCTATCAGGTCAGTTGTTCCGTTCCGATGCAATCGAACAATCAAAATCGTCAGGAAACTACGACGTTTGGCCATTTCTCCATAGGACAGATTTTGAATACACCAAAGTTCAATTTAGGGCGGACCAGATTACGGCAACCAAAGAGGCATCTCACTCGCCTGTAACCCGTGCGGAAAAACTTTGGCAAGGCATTTTCAACGGCGTCGTGTATCTGCAAACTCTTGCTTTTATCGGCTTTTTTGTTTGTCTGATATTGGGGCTATTCGTAAGCCATTTGGCATTGGCCGGTTGTTTGGGCTGCATCTTCTTGTACCTTCTGTTGTGGCCGACCTCGCGCTTGCTGATGAAAGCCTTTCAGTCCATGCATGCTGGAAGGGCAGTGCGGGAATGAGTCCTGATTCACTCAATAACTGAAAGCTGACCCAGTTTCCGCTTGCGGCTGGGCGGATGCCGTTATCGCGGCCCCAATTGGCGGCCGGAAATGGCGCCCTTCCCGCCGCGCCCCGGTTATGCGAAACTTTTTGTGTTGCCATGACAGCCACCGCGCAACGGAGCCGCACAATGCGCAAGGTTCTTCTTGCCTGCACCCTCAGTTTGATTTTCCTATCGATTGGACTCGCCGCGTTTCACACGCAGAAGTGGACCGTTCCCGAGGAAGAAAAGCAGCGCAAGAATCCCATAGCGCCCTCGGAAACCGCTCTGAAGGCCGCGAAGGATATTTACGCCGATAAATGCGCCAATTGCCATGGAGACACGGGCAAAGGCGACGGCTCAGACGCCATGATGTACGACCCCGGCCCCGCCGATCTCACCGACGCTTCCCAGATGAAAAAGGTGACCGACGGGGAGATCTACTACCAGATTACGGTAGGCCGCAAGCCCATGCCGTCATTCCAAAAGCGCCTGACGGACGAGCAACGCTGGGAACTTGTGCTGCTGGTGCGCTCCTTCGCCAACCCTCCGGCGAAGCATTGAAACCCACGGCGCGGCGCTGCTTGTTTTACTTAACTGCACCCAATGCCGTGGCCACTTCCTTCACATCCGGCACTACCGGAATGTCGTAATTTTTTGCCCACGCCACTTTGCCCTGCTTGTCCACGATGAAAATGGCGCGGCCGGTGATGCCTTTTTCGCCCAGATACACGCCGTATTTTTCGCCCGTTGCGCCTTTGGGATGGAAATCGGCCAGCAGCGAATACTTGATGCCCATTTTTTCCGCGTAAGCCTTGTGGGACCACGCACTGTCCACACTCACGCCGAGCACCTCGGCATCCAGCGTTTCAAACTGCTTCATGTCGTTCACGAAGCAGGCGTGCTCGTTGGTGCAAACCGGGCTCCAGTCCAGCGGGTAAAATACCAGCACAACTTTCTTCTTTCCGGCAAAATCCGAAAGCTTCACTTCCTTCTGGTTCTGATCCTTCAAGGTAAAATCCGGGGCAGTGTGACCGACCGTCAAGCTCATGATGTGTTCCTTTCCGTCGTTGGAATTGCCGCCAAGCATCTTACCGAATCCCAGGGCTGCCCGCCAAACTCGCTCTTCCTTCGAGTGGCGGGGAGCGTTACACTTCGGCGCGATGAATTTTCAGGAGTCCAGGCCGCGGGTCACAAGCCCATGCTGAATCTCCGCGAAGTTGTAGACCGTTACCTCGCCGTCACGCCGAGTTTCGGCCAACCCGTAGCCCTCTCCGCCTTCCAACTGAGCCCCACGGAAACGCAGATCCTCTTCAGCGTTCTCGATGAGGATTACCACCTCAGCCGCTTCCTGCACTTCTCCAACATCGCAGGCGAAGCCTACGTCATCAGCGGCGAAGCCGTAACACACCTTTCCATCGATCCAGCCATTCAATCCATTCTGTAGTAGTTTGAAGAAACAAGAAGCAAGTTGCCGGTGTCTATGTTTAAGACTATTATTCAGGGCATAACCATGCGAATAGCGCGGGTCCTCCTCTCCGTTTGCCTCTGTGTCTGTGCGGCACTTCCGGTGTCCGCAGAGGAACGCGTCGCCGTTAAGATTCGCCAAATTGGTTTGCAAGGCATCTATCCCCAGGGAGCGCTACCCGCAAGGGTGAGCCTGGAACTACGTAATCTGACGGCTCAGCCGCTTTCATTCGATTTGCACGTTTCGGAAGTAGCTCTGATTCCTGAAGTTCATCCTGTTTCCGATGCCTTCGTTATCCCCACACAACTCGCTTCCGGCGAAGAACGCCTCCTATCCGTTCCGATTCACGTCCGCTATCGCGATGCGGCCGTACTGTTCGTCGAAGCCTTGACGGCAAGTGGCACACCCATCGGTCATGCCGCGCAACGCATCGGTCCAAAAGTAGAAGGCAACATCATTGCTCTGATTTGCCCGAATCCCGCTCTCGCCACGACGATCCAGCAGAAGATTCTCCTCAGCGGAAGCCCCGAAGAGCAGATCAACAAATCCAAAAAGCTTCGCCTTGTGTCGTTGTCCGATCCTCCGTCGGAATTTTGGGGCTACGCTCCGGCAAACACCGTTATCCTGGCGGCGCCAATCGCCAAGCTATCCACGCGCCAACTCGAAGCACTCGAATTGTATCTTTCGGGCGGAGGGAAGCTTGTCTTGGTAGAAGACCA
>CAYOOS010000551.1:0-3269 GCA_964405585.1 uncultured Acidobacteriaceae bacterium
GAGGATGGCACCTTGCGTCCGCAGGGCCATGCTTCGGCGGCTTGGGTAGCGGATGTGTCGCGGCGGGCAGTTCTCGTGCCGGGGATTCGAGGTGTGAATCTCTCGGGATTGCAATTGAAAGAGCAAGCCGCATTTGACCAGGTCAGGAATGACATACAAAGCCTGGTTGTGCTGTTTCCAGTTGCGAGCGCAGCACTTTCGCCAATCCAAATAGCGGCGCTGCGTGCTCTTGCTCCCCGGCTGAAATCCCTTCTTGAAAACGCCGAGGCTCTTCAGAGGCCCGCGACACTGGAAGTCATCGGGCACTGCGACAGCACTGGCGCGGAGACAACAAATGTGTCACTGAGCCAGAGACGCGCCGAACGAATTGCGTGGCAACTGGGCCAGTGGGGTGTGCCCGAAACGCGGATTCATGCCAGAGGCGTTGCGACGGACGAGCCTGTGCGTAAGGAAGATTCCGAAGAGAATCGCCAATACAACCGCAGCGTTACTTTCCGCGTTTCCGCGCCAGGGGCAAACTGACCTCCGCCATGCTACAAAAGAAAATCTGCATGCTTGGGTCGTTCGCCGTGGGAAAGACGAGCCTGGTACAGCGGTACGTGGAAAGCATTTACTCCGACGCGTACCATACGACCGTTGGAGTGAAAATCAGCAGGAAAGTCGTGCAGATGAAAGACAGCGAGGTGAATCTGGTGCTGTGGGACCTGTACGGGGAAGACGATTTTCAGAAAATGCACTGGAATCACCTGCAGGGGGCGTTTGGATATCTGCTAGTCGCCGACGGAACGCGGCCTGCCACGGTAGAGAAGGCGCTGGCCCTGGAGCAGAAAGCCCGGTCTGAAATAGGGGCGGTCCCATTTGTGTTTGTCGTTAATAAGTGCGACCTGGTGAACGAGTGGCAGTTCGATACCGCTTTGGAGTTGCAACTCGCATCAAAAAGCTGGAGCATCCTCCGTACTAGCGCCAAAACGGGTGAAGGTGTTGAGGCTGCGTTTTCGGAACTTACGGGAAAGATGCTCGGTTGATCATGGCGTCTCCGCTGCAGACATTTTTTCGCGAGCTTGGGTATGCCCTGCTGGAGCATAAAGGGGAAGGGAACTTCGTTTTGCTAAGCGAGCCTCCGGAATGGTTCGCGGAGTTGTGGGGCACGGCACGCTGCAGCGAAACGGAAATTCCGCTCGCGGAGAAATCGCCGTTCCTGGAAACTTTCCTGACGGAGGCGCAAGACTGCTGGCGATCACCGGGCTCCGCCGAATGCCGCTCGGAGGTCTGGATCGAGAGCACCGCGATAGGACGCGAGATTCCCCTTCAGGCAACCGCTCTTCGGGCCGAGGGCAAACAACTGCTGGCGCTGCGCAGCCCTGATCGTGAGTATGGCGAGCAGGTGCAAGTCTTGCAGACGGCGCGCAACGCCTTGCTGGAGCATGAAAAACTGCATCGCGAAATCCAAAAAAAAGAAATCCTGCTGCACTGCATCATTCACGATCTTTCCCAACCGCTCAGCGCGATGCGCGGCGCGTTCGATTGTCTGGCCACGGAAGCGACCAGCGAACAGGGGAAGAAATTCATCGCCCTGGGAAAGTTGGCAACGCAACAGCAGGAATCCATGATCCGGCAGATTCTGCAGGTATTTGCCTCGGATCTGCAGTCCACGATGGAGGTGGAACGGGCCACAATTCATGCGCCGGACCTGCTGGCTTGCGCGCAGGAGGCGATGACTTCGCTTTCCCCGGCCTTCGAGGCCAAGCGCGTCAACTTGATTCTGGACCCGCAGATTGACCAGGGGGCCTCCTGGCACGTTCAGGGCGAAGCGAGCCGGTTGCGGCGCGTGTTCACAAATTTGCTGGAGAACGCGTTGCGCTATTCTTCGCCGGGAGGCAACGTCACTGTTGGCCTGCAGGCCGACGGTGATTTTCGCAAGGCTTACGTTGATGATGAGGGCCCGGGACTTCCCGCGGACATGCGTCCCGCGCAGATGTTTGGCCTTTTTGCAAAAGGGAAGGACGGCGGCGGGAAGGCGGGGCTGGGCTTGTACTTTTGTCGAACGACGGTGGAACGCTGGGGGGGCTCGATCAATTGCACGTCGTTGCCGGAGATTGGTTCGCGTTTCTGGTTTCGATTGCCGAAGGCCACCGCGCCTGAGGAAGATGCCACGCACGGCCATAAGAATGCCCCGGCTATTCCCGATGGCAAGCCGGCATTGAAGGAGAGGCGCGTCTTGCGCATTCTGTTTGCGGACGATCAGGAAGACATACGGACGCTCACCAAATATCAATTGGAGCGCAGCAGCCATCACGTTCACGCGGTGGCGAACGGGCGGGAAGCTTTGAACGCACTTCTCCGCGAGCGTTTCGATGTTGTGCTGCTCGATGAGGAGATGCCCGTGATGGGTGGTCTTCAAGCGGCCCAAGCAATCCGCGAGAATGAGAAACGGGCCGGCAGCCACACTTTTTTGGTCGCGCTGACAGGCAATAACACCGACCAGGATGCGGCGCGTCTTCGCGGCGAGGGGTTTGACGCCGTTTTGGGCAAGCCATTCCGGCTGGAAGGGCTGACGGATATCATTGATGCTGCCGAAGGTATTCGACAGGTTCCGTCCGCGCCGGAAACGCCAATAAGGGCGGCTTCAGCAGGAATCGACGAGCTGTTGGGGCGAATCGGCGGCGACAAAAACCTGCTACATCAGATGATCAAGACGTTTTTGCGCGACGCTCCCAAACGCATCGCCTCCTTGCAGCGAGCGTTGCAGCGAGATGACGCGGCAGAAATCGCCTCGTTGGCGCACGCCTTTAAGGGGTCGGTCGGCATTTTCCTGGCGCAACACGCACACGACCGGGCACAGGAACTCGAAGAACTGGGCCGAAAGTCTGAACTGAGCGGCGCCAAGCCTGTCTTTGCCGGCCTGAAGGAAGAGATTGCGAAGCTGGAAGAAAACCTGAGAGGATACGCAATGCAAACCCAGGGCGAACGGCGCAGCAGTCTTGGCAAGAAGCCGAAGCGATCGCCAGGAAAACAGAAGAAATAATGATGCTTTCTTCATGGATGGATATTCAGTACCGCGATCCGGAGCCTCCCGATGCCGCACATTCTCGTAGCAGATGACGATGCCACCACCCGCCAGATGGTTCGCGGCATCCTGAAAAAAGTCGGACACACGGTGAGTACCGCGTCCGATGGCGTTGCGGCTTTGCGCGCCATTCGCAAGAAGAAGTTTGATCTAGTGTTGCTGGATATCTGGATGCCGAAGATGACCGGCCTCGGCCTGCTTG
>CAYOOS010000552.1:0-3266 GCA_964405585.1 uncultured Acidobacteriaceae bacterium
CCATGGCGGCGTGGCGCTCAACGCAGGCACGCGCGACTTCGCGGGTTTCATCGGTGGAGTCGTCAAGCACCTGGATGTCCAGCAACTCGCGGGGATAGTCGAATTGGGAGACGGCGTCGACCAGGCGCTCGATGACGTAGCGCTCATTGAAGATAGGAAGCTGTATGGTAACCTTGGGCCAGTTTTCCACGGGCGGAGGAATCGCGGGAATGTTTTTGCGGTAGACGTAGTAATCGTAGATCAGGGAGTAGCGGTGCATCCCGTACAACGCCAGAACAAACAGCACGATGAAGTAGGGAATCATCATCGCCAGGTCGAAGCCGTTGGTGTTGTAGACGCCGGTAAACGTCCGGTCGGTGATCTTGTGCCAGTAATGGCTCAGCGGACCCTGCTGCGACGCGGCGATTAGAAATGGAGCAAAGCTCAACACGATCCGTGTCTCTCCCAATGCCTTCTGAAAACCGAGCGAACCACCGGCAAGTGTACTGGCTGCTGGGGGCAGGCGTGCTGCTGGAAGCGTTCTACCTGCAGATGCACAGCCTCTACTACCTGAAAAATCACGTCATTGCGTTCGTCGAGCTGGCGCTGGCCGCAGGAGTAGTTTACTTGATTGCGCTGTACGGAATCGAGCGCACACGCTCTTCCCGCGCTGCCACCATTCTACTGGTTTTTGCCGCCATTGCATTTCGCGCGACGCTTTGGCCCATGCTGCCGACTCTTTCCGACGATTTGCAGCGCTACCGCTGGGACGGCATGGTGCAAAGTCTTGGGTGGAATCCATACGCAGTGGCGCCAAAGGATCCGCGACTGATTGGACTTTGGGACGAGCACTTTAGCGTGATGCCCGCGCGCGAAATGCCTTCGATCTACCCGCCGGCTTCGCAATGGGTTTTTCGCGCGACCTGGAAAGTGTTTCCGGGGCCAACGGAATTTAAAGTGCCGTTCGCCGCGGCGGACGTGCTGGCGCTGTTGCTGCTGGTATGGATTTTCCGCAAAGAGCCGGACCGGAACTTTCGCGTGGCCGTTTACGCATGGAATCCATTAATCATCGTCGAGCTTGCGGGGAGCGGGCACAACGATGCTCTTGCGGTTCTGGGTGTGGTTTGCGGGTTGGCGCTGACGAAGAACTGGAAAGTGGCGGCGAATGTGCCGATTGCTCTGGCGGCGATGGCCAAAGCGTTTCCCGCTTTGTTGCTGCCGGTGTGGATTCGCAACGCGGGCTGGCCAGAGAAACGTTCGGGTTGGTGGGCCGCGTTGTTGGCGGGCGCGACGATGCTTGCAGTTCTCGCACCTTATTGGGGCGCGCTCGGAATGTTTCATCCCAATATGGTTTATTACGAAGCGACCTGGAAGAATTACCACGCGAGTTTGTACACGGTGATTGACTGGCTGGCCGGCGGAAAGGAAAGAATCGCGCCGCTGGTGGGAATCGCCGCCTGTTGGGGATTGTCCCTCTGGCTGGCCTGGAAACGCGCGGAGCCCGCGCGCGCCGCGTATTTGCTGATTGGCACAATCCTGGCGTTCAGCGCGAATAGCTACTCGTGGTACTTCACGTGGATCGTGCCGATGCTATGCTTCTTTCCCAATTCCGCATGGCTGCTGCTGACGGTGCTGCAGTTCCTTTCCTACAACGTGTTGATTGGCTACGGCATCCTGGGCACGTTTACGTTTGATCCCTTTATGCAGGCGCTGGTGTATGTGCCGTTTTACGCGCTGCTCATCGGACTGTTTTTCTACGGCCGGTGGAAGCAGAGAACCAGCGCCACCTGAAGACATATGGAACAAAAGACACCATTGTTGGAGATTGCGCGCGAGTTTCTGCGCTTGGGCTTTGTGGCGTACGGCGGCCCAGCCGCGCACATCGCGATGATGGAAGAACGGTTTGTGCGGCGGCGCGCGTGGGTGACGCGGGAACGATTTGTGGACCTGGTCGGCGCTGTGAACCTGCTGCCGGGTCCCAGTTCGACCGAACTGGCCATTTATCTGGGAGAAATTCGCGGCGGTATGCCAGGATTGATCGTCGCAGGAATCTGTTTCATTCTGCCGGCGGCGGTGCTGGTGGGGGCGCTGGCCTGGGCCTATCTGCGGTTTGGCGCGGTGCCGCAGGTTGCAGGCTTGTTGTTTGGAATCAAGCCGGTAGTGGTGGCGTTGATCGCGCAGGCAGTCTGGAATCTGGCGCGCACGGCGTTGAAGAGCACTGCGCTTGCGATACTTGCCGTGTGTGTGGTGGCGTTCGCTGCGTGGGGTGTCCACGCATTGCTTCTGCTGGTGGGAGCGGGAATTCTGTGGATGGCCGATCGCGAGGGAAAAGAACTGGCGAAAACCAGAGCCGCGATTTTTGGATTCGTAAGTGCGGGCGGCGCGGGGGCCGGCAGCGCGATTGGCGCAATCTCCGTGTTCTTCTATTTCCTGAAAATTGGCGCCGTGCTTTTTGGCAGCGGGTACGTATTGCTGGCGGTGCTGCGTGGAGACCTGGTTGCGAAGTTGCACTGGCTGAGTGACGCGCAGTTGCTGGACGCCATCGCCGTGAGCCAGGCGACGCCGGGCCCGTTCTTTACGGTGGCAACGTTCATCGGCTACCTGTTGGCAGGGTGGCGTGGCGCGGCGTTGGCAACACTGGGAATGTTCTTGCCTGCGTTTGTTTACGTGGGCATCACCGCGGGATTCCTGCCCAGGCTGCGCAAGTCGCCGGTGGCCAGCGCGTTTTTGGATGGCGTAAATGCGGCGGCCGTGGCGTTGATGGCGTATGTCGGCTGGCAATTTGCGCGCGCTTCACTGACGAACATGCCGGCGGTGGTTCTGGCCGTTGTTAGTGCTGTGCTCGTCTTTTATTACAAAGTGAATTCCGCGTGGCTTGTGCTCGGCGGCGCCATGGCGGGAATTCTTCTCCATGTCTTACACTTCATTTGACGATGCCGCTTACGGAATGAGCGCGATCTTGCCGAACGCGCCGGGAGTCATAACTTCAATGTGAGCCTGCGGGGCATCCTTTAGAGGAATCTCTTTGCCGACGATGGGGCGCAGGGTGCCGTTCTCGAGGCCTGCAGCGGTCGCGGCGTGAATTTCAGCGGACTCCGCGTCCGTGGCGGCCCACAGAGTAAATCCGCGCACAGAAGCGCGGCGCGCCATCAACTCGCGAGGGTTGATCGTGATTTCGCCACGATTTCCGATGACGATGACCCGACCGCGAATCGCAAGCAATTTCAGATCAGTGGCGAGATTCACATTGGCCAGCATTTCCAGGACAACATCGATTCCATGGCCGC
>CAYOOS010000553.1:0-2751 GCA_964405585.1 uncultured Acidobacteriaceae bacterium
CCCGATGGTCGTCTCCCAAAAATGTTCGCCGGGCTTGGGCGCTTTCCACAAGGCAAAATCGCGCGCGCTCTCTTTATCGTAACGGTCGTTATCCACGCGTGCTCCCGCCTGAATGCCGCTCAAATCAATTTTGGAGAGTTTGCCATAATCCTTGAACTTGGCGATGCGGTAGTAAATCGAACCTTCGCTTGGATACGTGTAGGTATTTTTCTGCAGGCGCTCGATCAGCGCGACCATGTCGTCGATATGCTCCGTGGCGCGAATCCAATGCTCCGGCGATTCGATGCTGAGCGTGCGGCAATCGGCGAAAAATGCCTGCACATACTTTTCCGTATACTCGCGGATGGAAACGCCCGTCTTGGCGGCGTTGGCGATGATGCGGTCGTCCACGTCGGTCAGGTTCATGACGTGATTCATCTTGAATCCGCGCAGCTTCAGGAAGCGCCGCAAAACATCCTGGAAAACAAAAGTGCGGTAATTGCCGATGTGCGCGTAGTCGTAGACGGTGGGACCGCAGGTGTACATCTTGATCTCGCCGGGCTTCAGAGGCACGAACGGCTCAACCTTGCCGGACAGGGTGTTGTGGACGCGAATTTCGTGCATGACGCTTCGGGTAAGCCTTTCGACAGTATGGCAAACGCATGATTGTAGCCGAGGGATTGCATGCGCCGCAATGACTGGGGGACTAAAGAGTCAAAAACCACACCCTAGAAAGGTATAAGGGTGCGGCACCCAATGTTTTCTGCGGAGATGAAGGCTGTGCCACCCGCTCTCCTCTACTAAAAGGATTAAAGGGCGAGCAGGTGCAGCAGTGTGCTGGTGCTGGCGTTGAGGAGCTTCTTTTTCCAGTTGGACAGCAAGGTCTTCAGTGCATTTCTGTGATTCGCGACTCCGCTGTTCGTCTTGTTCTGGTACATCAGATCATCTGCCCGTTTAATCAGTTTTTCGGCGGTGTCACCCGGGACGGCGAGCGTGCCACCAATCGAGACGGACAGGTAGACTGAACTGCCATCGCTGCTTGGGAACGAGGTTTGCGCCACCATGGCAGAACATCGCACTTCCAACTGCGTAAGGATTTCATGGTTCACGTGATGAACGACGGCGATGAACTCGTCGCCGCCCCATCGCCCGACAACGTCCATGGGTCGCAACGTTCCCGTCAGGGTCTTAGCCACTTGCAGCAAGGCGTGGTCCCCGGTAGCGTGACCGAAGTTGTCATTGATGTCCTTGAAGCGGTCGAGGTCGATCACCAGGACACCAAACGGCTCCTTGTGCACGTGGTATTCGCTTAAAGCCGTTTGCAGCGACATTTCGACGAAACGGCGATTGGGCAGTTGGGTGACATCGTCGAGAAAGGCCAGGCGCCCCATCTCTTCCATCTCGCGCCGCGAATCCTGCTCGTCCGTGTCATCGGTGAATATCTGTATGGCCCCTATAATCGAGCCGTCGGCCGACCGAAGGGGCTGAACTCGCGCGGTCACAGGTACTCGTCGCCCCTGCTTATGGCGCAGGAAAATCTCCACTTCATGCGATCCGCCGTCGTGAAGGCTTGCTGTCATAGGGCACTTATCCAGGCAAATTCTGTGCCCGGCAGTGTCCACGTGACATAACCCATCCTCCGGGCAGCGTCGGCCCACCACTTCAGCGGCTTCATAGCCGGTCTGGCGAAAGGCGCCCTCGTTCCAGTACAGAATGCGCCTGTCAAGGTCCACGATGTAGACCCCATCACTGACGTGGTCCAACAGCAACTTATAGGTGTTCGGGTCGATGGGGGTCACAGTCATCTTTACCTCAGATCGGATCCCAGGAAAAACGTGGGAGGCTCACCGAGAGCGGCACTGTGCCTTGTGGCAGGAGCGATCTAGGTCACATAGATAACACGCGCAGGTCACGTAGGTCTGTGACGACGGTCACTTTACGGGTAAGCGTGTCTAAACTGCCACTGCCGAAGGATTGCAGTTGAGCCAGTTTTCGGCCGATTCCTCGCCCAGGATTCGCCCGACTCAAGCCATTTGGCGGGTCACTGCCAGCGGTCAGCGAGGGACTTTGCCGAACCAACGGAGCCAGGCGCACATGCAGCGATGAGCGAAATCCACAGGCTGGCAATACATCAGCGGGCAGCCCCCGACGATGCACGGAATACCGGCGCGCGCACACTCCTGGGTTGCCGCGTCTGAGACGCTGCCTTGTCCAAACGAGCGGTGGAACCAGATGCGGCGAACGTTGCGGGCGGCGGCTTGTTGCACGACTTGCTGGGCCACGTTGGGGTGCGTGGCGATAACGATGCCTTCCAGCTCACCTGGAACGCTGGCAAGGTCCGGGTAGCAGGTTGCGCCTTCAACCTCGGAGGCGTTGGGATTAACAGGAAAGACTTCGTAGCCGGAATTGCGGAGCTTGCAGAACACCGCGTTCGCGGCGCTCATCTTTCCGCGAGATACACCGGCGACGGCGATGCGCTTTCCGCTGAGAAAATCCGCAATGAGACCAGGAACCTGGGGCATGAGTGACTCCTTGGATCGATTCAATCACAGCGCAGGTTACGCCACAATGACAGCGGGCACGCTTCTCCTGCTTGGTGTGGGACCATGCCAGAACCGCTGCAGGGGTTATAACCGCTGAATTCCTGGCGAGTTTGCGAATCGCACTTGCTGTAGTGACTTTCCCAGAGATATTATCTCTCGCCATTTCAATTGGTTTCTTCGAGGTGATTTGATGGACGCGGCAGAAAACATCACACTGATCCGGAAATTC
>CAYOOS010000553.1:2761-3245 GCA_964405585.1 uncultured Acidobacteriaceae bacterium
ATTGGTAGCGGTCGTCTGCAAAGCAGTCTTTAAGTGCGCGCTGATCCGGAAGAGTTCGCCACCTACTTCACCGAGGATGCCAGTTGGTGGAATTCGCCTTGGAAACCGATCGAGGGCCGCGAAGCCATCCGCGAGACGCTGCGGCGTGGCGCGCAACAGATGGTTGCTCTGCCATGGGAAGTGCTGCATATCGTAGCTGACGGCGACGTTGTTATGACCGAGCGGGTGGACCACTTTCTTGTCGGTGATAAGCGCGTCAGCGTTCCCTGCATGGGCGTCTTCGAGCTGCGCGATGGGAAGATCGCCGCCTGGCGCGACTATTGGGACCTGCAACAATTTGAGAGTCAGTTGATCGGGACGCCGCCTGCGAAGGAATGATACCTGGCGGTCCATGCATCAGACGGAGAAACCCAAGAACCGACCTGAAGGTCGGCCACTTGTATCTTGGCTCCGGGAGAAACTTGCTGAAGAGGCGAGTTTCTCT
>CAYOOS010000554.1:0-3241 GCA_964405585.1 uncultured Acidobacteriaceae bacterium
ACGGGACTTCCCTCTGCCTTCAGTGTGAGTTCCAGCAGTTTCGCCTGCGTTTGCTTTCCGCTTCCGTCAATTCCTTCGATGGCAATCAGAAGTCCGCGCGTAGTCATGGCACCTATCAGTGGCAGGGGGAGGCTACCTGTGCCTGTCAGTTTAACTGCACAGTGAACCTCGCGCAACGCCCTGATTTTGAAATTCGCAGCATTTTGTCGAGGCCAACGATTTCCCGCGGGCATGTTACGATTTCCCACAGGTTCCCTTCAAGATGATGATGTTGCCGACGATTGCGGACAATTTGGCTCGGTTGCGCGAGCGGATTGCGGCTGCCGCCCAGCGCGCCGGGCGGCCCACCGAGGAGATCACGCTGATTGGCGTTTCCAAGACGCATCCAGCTGAGCGGATTCGCGAAGCCTTTCAGGCAGGATTGCGCCACTTTGGCGAAAACCGCGTGCAGGAGTGGGAAGGGAAGCGCAGTCTGCTTGCCGATCTTCCGGCCACATGGCATCTCATCGGCCACCTTCAAAGCAACAAGGCTGCGCGAGCCGCCAAAGTGTTCACCGCCATCGATTCGCTCGACGATTGGGCGGTGGCGCTACGCATTGCGCGTGCCATCGCGGAAACTGCTTCCGTCGAAGCAATGCGCGTTCTAATTGAGGTCCATCTCGGCGGCGAAGACACGAAAAGCGGTTCTTCCGAAAGCGAGCTTCCCGCCATGGCGGAGAAAATCCTGCAGCTCGAATCTCTGCATCTGGAAGGACTCATGTGCCTCCCCCCGTTTCTGGAAGACCCGGAGAAAGTTCGGCCGTACTTTGCGCGGCTGCGCGAATTGCGCGACGGGCTGGAGGCTCGCTTGGGCCGACGTTTGCCCGTTCTCTCAATGGGGATGTCGCATGACTTTGAGGCCGCCATTCAGGAAGGGGCAACAGAGATTCGCGTGGGCACCGCACTGTTTGGTACCCGGCCGTCGACGTAATGAATCCAACGGGTGAAGCAATTTCCTGAGGAGAGTGCATGAAACTCTTTACGTCTGTGCGTTTACGGGAGATCGAGTTCAAGAACCGCATCGGTGTTTCGCCAATGTGCCAATATTCGGCGAAAGACGGCCACCCCGGAGCTTGGCACCTGGTGCATCTCGGCAGCCGGGCTGTGGGCGGCGCGGCGCTGGTGATGACCGAAGCCTCTGCGGTTGAAGAGGTGGGGCGAATTTCACCTGGGGACACGGGAATCTATCTGGATGCTCACGTGGAATCCTGGCGCCCCATCGTCCTGTTTCTGAAGGAACACGGCGCAGTTGCGGGGATGCAATTGGCCCACGCCGGACGCAAAGCCAGCACGGCTGCTCCGTGGTTTGGCGGCGGGCCTATTCCGCACGGGCAGGGAGGCTGGACACCCGTGTCGTCAACGAATGCCCCGTTTGGTGATGGCTACAATGTGCCGTGTGCATTGACCCTTGAAGATTTGGACCGCATCGTGGCTGATTTTCAGCGGGCCACGCGGCGCGGGCTCGCTGCGGGTTTCCAATTCGTAGAGATTCATGCAGCGCACGGCTACCTGTTGCACCAGTTCTATTCGCCGCTTTGCAATGACCGCAAGGACGACTACGGCGGCACCTTCGAGAATCGCGTCCGTTTCCTGCTGCGAGTAGTGCAGGCGGTGCGCAAAACGCTGCCACAAGAACTGCCGCTCCTCGTTCGCATTTCCGCCACCGATTGGAAGGAGGGCGGTTGGGATATAGAGCAAAGCATTGCATTGTGTCGCAAGCTGAAGGGACTTGGCGTGGATCTGGTGGATGTATCGAGCGGAGGAATTTTGCCGGGGATAAAGATTCCGGCGGGCCCGGGGTATCAGGTAGGATTCGCGGAGGCCATTCGGCGGGAAACCGGTTTGGCAACCGCCGCCGTCGGAATGATCTCGGAGCCTGCACAGGCGGAATCGATAATTTCCACCGGCCAGGCAGACATGGTGTTCCTGGCGCGAGAGATGCTTCGCGATCCGTACTGGCCAAGGCGCGCCGCTGCTAAGCTGCAGACCAAGATCAAACCGCCCGTGCAGTATGAGAGAGCGTGGTAAAGAATGAGCTATCTCGATCTCACGGATGATGTTGGAAAGGGAACGGTCAACTTGATTGTGCGCGTGCAGCCGCGCGCCAGCAAAGACGAAATTGCCGGCACAATGGAGGGCGCACTGAAGATCCGTCTTCGCGCACCCGCCCTGGAAAACCGCGCCAACGAAGCGTTGATCGTCTTCCTGGCGGATCTTTTGAAAAGGCCAAAGTCCGCTGTTAGAATTCAAAGCGGCGAACACGGCCGGACCAAACGGGTGGAGATCCACGGGGTTACGCGCCAGCAGGTCCTGAATCTTCTCCAGCTAGAAGCCTGACGCGCTGGCGATCGACGGGCACGGCTGCGAGCTATTCTGAAAATAACCCGGAAATTCACGGAATCGGGAGCGGGGAACTTCATGAGCGTACAGATTGCCGAGATTCAAAGTGACTTGCGCGCCGCCAAGCTTCACGGCTGGCTCTTCTACGATTTTCGCGGCCGCGACCCCATCGCTCACCGCGTTCTGGGTATTCCCGAAGCCATGCGCACGCGGCGCTGGTTCTATTTCATTCCTGCGAAAGGGACACCACGAAAACTGGTGCATAAAATTGAGTCTGAATCCCTGGCAGCGCTGCCGGGCGAAACGCTTTATTACGCTGGATTGAAGGAATTGCAAGCCAATCTGAAAAAATTACTTGGCCGTGCAAAAACCATCGCCATGCAGTATTCCCCGAAGAACGCGATTCCGTATGTGTCCATGGTGGATGCCGGCACGATTGAGATGGTGCGCGCAGTCGGGGCCAAAATCGTTACCTCCGCCGACCTCGTACAGAAATACGAAGCATGCTGGAGCCAGGCGCAACTGGATTCCCACCTGGCCGCGGGCGTCGCGATTGACCGCATCATTCGCGAAGCCTTTTTGCTTGCGGCGCAATCCGTTCGCGAGAAGAAATCCATGACCGAGTACGACTTGAAACAATGGATGCTCCAGGAATTTGCGAAGGCGGGCATCATCACGGAAGATGGTCCGGATATTGCCGTCAATGCCAATGCCAGCGACCCGCACTATGCGGCAACCCAGGAGAAGGCCTCACCGATCCGCGAAGGTGATCTCCTGCTGCTCGACGTTTGGGGCAAACAGAAGGCACCGGGAAGCGTCTACTACGACGTCACCTGGGTGGGCTATCTGGGGGCTAAGGTTC
>CAYOOS010000555.1:0-3229 GCA_964405585.1 uncultured Acidobacteriaceae bacterium
GCTTAGTCCTGGACACGGGCGGTGGTAAAACCCATCCGGTAGCGCTCGCCGATGGCCTCGCACAGATTATAGAATCCGCCGCGTAGCGTAGCCTTCGATATCCGAAGCCGCTTTGCAACGTTGGCCAGGCAGGGAGCGGGGTTCTCGGTTAGGGCTTTTTCCAGCGCCATCCTCCGCTGTCGGTCCCGAGCCCGGCGAAATGCCGCTTGCCTTGACGCAACCTTTTGTTGCAGGTTCGGGTAGTACTTCTTCAGAGCCTTGAGAGTGCCGATGCCTACCCTCTTGGCGATTTGCATCAGCGACGGCGGCGGATCCTCAGCAAGGGCCTTCTCGATGGTCGGCCGGATTCTTGCTGGCAAACTGGCTTTCCATTTCCTGCGTTTTGCGCCGACAGCAACGCACAGATCCGGGAATCTGTTTCGCATTAACCGGTCGTCCGCGTAGCCCAGCCCCCTGGATAGGTGCTTGGTGGATGGCGGATCGTCTGCTGCCAGGGCAGCTTCCAGTGCGTCCCTCATCTCCTCGATGGTACAGATCGGCTGAGCCCCTGGTTGTCGCCACCAATAAGAGTCCGCAAATTCCCGGTAGTTCTTTGCGATGAGTCTACAGAGCTTGGCATCAATCTGGTAGAGGCGCGATGCGTCCTGAAAGCCAAGCTTATGCGCGAGGCGCGTCAGTGGCGGTGGAGGCACTTGCTTCGATGCCTCCTGTAACACGCGCCGAATTTCGGCGCCATTAGGGAACCGCCGACGATGTCCAGGACCATCGTGCATCAGTTTTTCGATCTGCTTCACATCGACGTTTCTCAGAGCAGATCCCGGCGTAATAAGGTTGATTGGCGCGATATTCAAGTTCTCAGATAATTGGAGGAGGCCGTCCAGGCTCGCGGCCGATTTACCATTCAACCAACCGTCCAGGATGGAGTAGCTGATCGAGAGCCCTTGCGCGAAGGCTGTCGCATTTCCCGCTGCGAATCGGTCGACCAGCCCCCGCAGGTTTTCTCGGAAAGCTGCTCTCATCAGGCCTTCAGGCACTCGCGGAGTTGCTTCCAACAACTCGCCCAGGGCGGTCGCTACCCAATACGCGTGACGCATCTGATGTTGATCAAGAGCGCTCTCCGAGGCTTCGTCCCGGGATCGAACTCCGAGCCAGCGTTGGCACCGCGAACAGTGCCCGGGACGGGTGAAGGACGCCAGCGGGCGGCTGCCGCGATTGCACCAGGGGCAGCGTTCCTGAAGAGGTTGCCGATGTAGCGGGCAGAAACTCACGGGGCGAAGCGACCACAACAGGGGATCGTATAGGTGATCGCCTCCTTTTCGCCATCCTCGGAAGCAATCGGGGCACCAGGCGCGTCTTTTTCGAAACAGCTTAGTGTCAGGGAGAATCTCCTCGAACGGCAAGAGTGTAAGGACGCGAAGTTCACGACGGCAAGTTTTGGCCTCAAGCACCTCAATCCACAAACGCGGACTATCTCCGGCGCCGTTCAGCGAATAGGATGCGCCAGCGAAACCATGGAACAGGCTCCGGCCATTCTGTAACCGTTTGCTCGGGTGAACGAGTGGAAGGGGACCAGGGCCGTTGTCACTTAACTCGCGGCCTACAAGGTTCCCAACGGAAACGGAATGGGCGGCCGCCAACCTTGATACGTAACTGGTGAGCCCCTCGACGAATGCCGTCCCGACGCCAATCGGTGCCAGGCTGTACAGCCGACTGCGTGCCGGCAGTGCCGGTACAGCGAGTTCCCACGAGTCAAACGGTCGCGGATTGCGCATGGAAGTGGCTTTCGATTCCGACTCTATCGCGTACCGGCCGTCGTGTCCCCGGTCGAGATGATCGCTTGGAAGGCCGGGCCTTTATCGCTGGCGGCACCGGCATCGACGGGCTTTCCTCGCTCCGGCGGGTTTCCAGCCCAAGGCGTGCTCGAAGGCTGCAAACCTGTTCGCCCCGTTCAGTCATCTGCCGCTCTCCTTCCAGAATCTCGGCGACCATCCGGTCACATTGCGAGACTGACAGTGCACAACCATCGAGAGCCTCACGAGTCAGCTTCCGGCCGCCCTGTCTGGCTGTGGCAGCGAGCGCGCGATTCAGCCATTCTTTCAGAATTCCGACGCAACCGAGGCTGCGTTCGTACAGGTAGTCCCAGTCCTCCAGCAGGTTTGGGGTCTCGAGTAACGGCAGGTTCTGCTCAAAGGAACGGAGAACTCCCAGGAATGTCCGTTTCTCGTCACCCAACTGGTATCGCCGGAAATGAATGTCGAAACATCGCCGGCTCAGCTGCGCGCTCAGGTTCCGGAACGCCAGCAGATCGTAGGTGCCAAACAGGACGTGGACAGTTCCCGTGTGGCTGGCTATCGATTTGATAACATCCAGTTGATCCGCGAGGCGCCGGCCTGAAGGGACCTTGGCCAGGTGTTGCGCTTCATCAATCAGCACTGCTGCCGGCCTACGAAGGCGAAGGGCCTGTTCCACGGCGTACTGATAATCGGCACTCGAAGGTTGCGTCCCGGACCGGCAGGCTCTGATCAAGTTCCCGGCATTCTTGCGATCCGGGTCCATTTTGTAGGGGACCAGCGGTTCGTGCATGCTCAAGAGGAGGCGGCGGAAATGGTCCCTCCAGTTAAACACACCGGAGTCCGGGGCAATCGTCTCCAGGCTCACGACGGGCACGCGTGTCGGGTCTGTGGCCAGGTTGGATGAGAGATCCTGGGCCAGCACCTGCTCGATCTTGAGGCGCAGCGTTGTCTTGCCAACTCCTGTGGGGCCAAGTACCAGGATCAGAGAGTTGGGTGCGGAGTCGTAAATCGCGGCGATCAGCTTTTCTTTGGCGGCAATCAGGGCCGGATGTGCGACCGCGTAAGCCTGGAAATACGCCAAGCGCTCGGCCCAGGGCCGCGTGAGCAGTTCGCGGGGGAAACCGGCGCCGCTCATTGCGTTAGAACTCCCCATATGCCTCGATGACGTCATGCTGCTCCACGGGAGCCATCTGGAGTATGCCTTCAGCGGCGGCTGGACTGCCAGTTGCATGGACCGAATCAAGAATAGCCGGACTAGGTCTTTGACTACCTGAAAAGATTCTAAAAACTATTTTTATGTAGAATTGTTTTGGCGCATACTCAGGGTATGGGTCGTCCGCCTCTGAATATCGATGTCGCCAAAAAGGATCAATACGAATTACGAACGCTGCTGAAGGGCGGGGTGCAACAGGTCCGCGTGGTGCTACGAGCCTTGG
>CAYOOS010000556.1:0-3226 GCA_964405585.1 uncultured Acidobacteriaceae bacterium
AGTAGCCCAACTTTCCATAGCCTGCGCTCTGTTGAAGCTGCAGGGCGGCGCGCAACTCCTGCGGCGTAATGGCGCCACGGTTGACGAGCAAGAGCCCGAGTGGAAGACGGTAAGGTTTGCCACGATCCTGAGAAAAACTTAAGAGAACTTTTTGAAGATGATGGATGAGGGCGCTCTTCAGGCAATCCGGATCGTGATACCAGCCGTTGTTGTAATAAATTCCGCTAAAGCCAGCCAGGAGCGCGAATTGCGCTTTGCTTTTGTGGCGACAATCCGAAGCGCTACAACGAATGGTGAGATGATTCCAATCCAGCGGCGCGGCGCTCCGCCATCCCGCCCATTTCCACGTGGCTGTGAACTTTCTGTGAAGATCCATGTACATGCTCCCTACCTCATTCAAGCGAAAGCATTTCCGCCCGCTGGCTGCGGCTGACCACTTCCGTCACACGCAACCCGAAATTTCCATCCACCACCACAACTTCACCCTTTGCCACCAAACGCCCCGCAACCAGCAATTCCGCAGGCTCATTCACCAATTGGTTGAGTTCGACAACGGCGCCCGGCATCAACCCAAAAACATCCTGCAAGAGCATCTCCCTTTCGCCGAAACGGATGGTCGCCTCGAGTTGTACATCGAGGATTAAGTCCAGATTGGAAGCAGGCGACTGTGCGGAATCGCTCTCTGGAGCTGGCATGTTTTCTTCCGTAGGTTGTTCCGAAACCTGCGACGGGGCTTCCACTTTGGCTGGCTCTTTTGATTGCGCCGGAGATTGCTTTGGCTCCTCCTTGGGGAGGGGCGCCGGAGGAAGCGCGGAAAGAGCGGTGCAGAGTTCAGGGTTGAGATCGAGACGAAAGACCAGACCTTTGCACTTCTCGGCGTCAATGGTAAAAGAAAATGTGGATTGGGAATTCAGGACTGCCGGAGTTTCATTCTGGTAGACAAGTTCGGTGGGTAGTTCCCTTTCCGCTTTCCATGCCAAGGCCGCTTCACCCGCCACCTGGCGCATGAATTCAAGAAAGCCATCGGCATGCATGTCCGAGAAATCCACCGCCGCATTCACCGGCTCTGACATCAGCAACTGGGCGCACTGAACCGCAACACTCTTCTCGCAAGTCCACAGCAGCTGGCCCTGCAAACAGCCACCGCCGGAGAACTTCGCGCTGAGTACGCTTGTGTTCTCCGCGCTTGCGGGTTGCAGGGAAGGTTCGGCGGAATCGGAAATCACAGCGCTTTCCGCGCCAAGCTGAGCAAGGATTTTGGCGAAGGCATTCTTCCAGACCGCGGTAAAAGCGGTAATTGCCGCTGTGGTGGCTTCGCTCATTTGCCCTCCTCTTTCGTGCCCGGACGCAGCGGGATGCGCCGCTCAATGCGCGCGCCGCGATTCGGGCCATGGCGGATGGGATAGGCGCGGAACATGGGTTTCCCGGCAACGTTGAGGTGAATGGGCTCGTGCACGCGTTTTGGAAGGACGAGGACACGGCCGGGTTCGAGCGCCACGATTTCACGGATGCTGAGCGGGCTGGGCGGCAAGCTCAAGTTCACGTCGAAGCGGCTCTCCATCAGGCGCTCTTGAAGCTGACGGCGGACTTCGCGGGAAGGGGTGCGCTCAAAGTAGGACCACTGCACGGAGAGCTTACGCAGCAAGGCATTGGAGACCACGGCGGGAAACGCCAGGTTGAGCGAGCCGCGGGAGTCCGGGAGGCGAATTTCGAAGGTAAGGGAAAGGACTTTTTCCATGGGGAGCATGAGGGTTTGGATTTGCGTGTGTTGCTGGCGGAGATCGAAAACAATGTCAATGTCCAACACGGGGGCCCAAGTGGTTTGCAGGTCGCGGGCAATCAGACGCACAACCGTTTCAAATATCTGCTCTTCAATTTCGGTGAGTTCGCGCGGATCGATGGGTTCGGAACCCGAACCGCCCAGCACGAGTTCCACAATCGGAAAGACCAGGGAGAGATCGGCCTGGATGGTTGCGCGGGCATCGATGGGCATGACGCGCAGCGAAGCCAGGTAGGTAAGTTCCGGCAAGCGGCTGACAAACTCCGAATACATAATTTGCTCGACGGAGACCAGGTTCATCTCAAAGCCGACCCTGAGGTACGCGCCCAGGGATCCTCCCAAACGCCGGGCAAAAGATTCGTGCAGGGTGGTGATGACGCGCACCTGTTCGGCATTCAGGGTGCCCAGTTTGCGCAGATCGCAGGGCTTCACATTTTTCCGTGGAGTCGCAGCGCCACCCTTCGGTGAGACCTTGGCGGCGCTGAAGAGAGCGTCAATTTCTTCCTGAGTGAGGATTTTGCGCATAGGTCACCTCAACTCGGCATCGCACGCAGCGATGGGTCCCCTTGCTCCTCGCGCTGAGCCTGAATCTTTTCGCGCAAACGGCCGCGCAGGCGCAGAATGGCGGCGGTATGAATCTGCGAGACGCGAGACTCGCCAATATCCAGGATCAAGCCAACTTCTTTCATCGTGAGTTCCTCGAGGTAGTAAAGGCCGAGGACGTGACGCTCTTTCTCTTCCAGTTCCTCGATGGCCTCCGCCAAAAGGGTGCGTATTTCCGAGCGCAGGCAAAGTTGAAAGGGATCGTCCTCTTCCTTGGCGGTGAGCGAGATATGTGGATTCTCCGGGGTCTCTTCGCCACTGGCGGCTTGCAGACTGCCAAGATCCAAGCCGCGCAAATCGCCTAGAACTTGCTGGTACTCTGCGAGGGGAATTCCCATGTACGAGGCTATCTCCGTGTCGGTGGCGGCGCGGCCCTCTTTCCTGGCGATTTCGCGTTGGGCATCTTCAATGCGGCGCGCCTGGCGGCGGAGCGCGCGCGGGCTCCAATCCATTTGGCGGAGGCTATCGAGAATGGCGCCGCGAATGCGGAAGCGCGCATAGGATTTCAATTGCACGTTGCGGCCGGGATCGAATTTATCCACAGCGTCAATTAGCCCGACAATTCCGGCGTGAACCAGATCATCGAAAGGAACATGGGAAGGGAGACGCTCGTGGATGCGGCGGGCGATATAACGCACTTCGGAAAGATTTTCCTGCAGCAAGCGATCGCGTTCGACGGGATCGAGAACGACGGTGGTGGAATCATTTTTGGAAGATGTGGTCAACATAGCTCAGTTCACTGCTAGATGAACTCTCCTTGTGTTGCGCGTCATCGCACCACCCCCAGGGTTTGCACCGACACGGAAGCGGGAATTTCCGCAGGTGAGAGGACCACGATGCGAG
>CAYOOS010000557.1:0-3215 GCA_964405585.1 uncultured Acidobacteriaceae bacterium
GCCGAACGAAACGTGACGTGGCCGTTCTCATCCATGGAGCGCTCGAGTTCCAGTGAGCGCAGCGTCCGTTCCAATTGCGGGTAAAGGTGCGCAAACGCCTGCGCATAGTTCCACACGTGCGTGCAGGAGCCGTGGCAACACCCAGCATCCGGAAAACATCCTTCCCATCCCCACAGATCGCCATTTTCCACGCGCAGCACCGTTGGCGATTTCAAAATCCCCAAATTTGCGGAGATGCCATCGAGCACATACGGCGGCAACGTCGAGGAAAACAGCGCTTCCTTGAACGCCGCAGTGCGTGCTCGCAACGTAGCGTAGTTTTCGTTTACATAGAGGGCGACCTCGCGCGCATCGTTCCATTTCGAGGCGTAGTACGGCCGCCACAGCGGAGGCGTCGGTTCAGGAAACGCGCGGCACCCCGCCTCGCCTTGCACCTCCGGAATTCCCACCGCGCCTGCTTGCACATAACAATTTGGAAAATGCCAACTGATCACGATCGGGTACGTGCGCGATTCGCCGGGAGCTAAGATTCCTTCAAACAAAATCGAGCCGCCATTTCGCCCGCTGGTATCGATTTTGTTGGACCCCGCATTGGTCGTAAATGTCCCCGTGGAAACTTCGCGCCACAGCGCCGACAGCGAATCGAAGGCCCATCCGGGGCTGCGCAGCCACATGCCCGTGATGCGTGGCTTATTTCCTATCGCGATCAAGGAGGCGCTGCCATACCCTTCTGCGTTCGGTTGTTCCACGTTGTACAGGAACACGCCCCGCTCCGGAATCACGGCATTCCGGCTATCCGATTGTTCCTCTTTGCATCCCGGAGCGAGGTGCGAAAGATGATAGGAGAATTCGTAACTAACGTTGGCTAGTGAATTATTGTGCAGCGTGTATTCCAGGATGGCGCACGGTATTCCGGAGTTCTTATCATCCAGCGGAATAAAAGGATTCCAGGCCGTTAGCGTGATCTCTAGCGGAACGGCTGTGTCGCTGAGCTTGGCTTCTCCAAACGGGTATTCTCCCTTGAAAACACATTTCCCAAATCGCGGAAAGCCTTCAAACCCCCCGCGGTAGTACCCCTCTCCCTGCAATCCCTGATCGTAGATTTTCAGTATTGGAAGAGGGCCCTCGACGAGCTTCGTAACCGGCGTAGTCCCTTTGATATGCAAAATTGCGAAAGCCGCTTGCGTGCCGGAATATCCTGCCGGTAACGCCGTTGTTGCGGGATGATTCCAAATCGAAAAATCCTGCAACCCGCCGTAGCCATTCATACAGACGCAACCCGCTCCGATTCCCCCGATCGGCATCGCGATTTGCATCGTCCGATCGCCTGTAAAACTCCGTTGCGGCCCCATCTTGAGAAGTTCTTCCGCCGCAAAAGGAGCACCCTCCGGCGCCACAGGCGCATTCGCGACGCTTGATTCCGCCGGCATCTTTCCCAGGGGCACGGCAGCCCCCAAGGCCGCTGTTGAAGTGGTGACCAGAAACTCTCTGCGTGTGGGTTTATCTGAAGACGACATCGAAGACCTCCTCGTGAAAACCAGCGGCCCGGGCTATACTCCCCACGCCGGTCCTGTTTACCCTCTCTGTTCCTGAGGCCAATTTACACCAGTGACCCGGCAAAAGGGACAGTTTGCGAATATGCACAGCTAGAACCTTCGTACCTTTGACCTTTCTCTAATTCTCCCCTCACAATGGCTTTATGAGTCAGGAGACTTTGACCCGGGCGTGGGAAGTCCTCCAGGATGCCTACCAGGCCCAGATGGAAGGGGACTACGACCGTGCGGCGGAGCTTTACCAGTCTTCGCTGGAGCTGCATCCCACCGCCGAAGCCCACACCTTTCTCGGCTGGACTTACCATTATCAAGGTCGTCTTCTCGAGGCCATCGCCGAATGCAAGCGCGCCATTGAGCTCGACCCCGATTTCGGCAATCCTTATAACGATATTGGCGCTTACCTGATTGAACTGGGCCAGTTCGATGAGGCCATTCCCTGGTTGCAGCAGGCCGTCGAAGCGCGCCGCTACGAACCACGCCATTTCCCGCACTACAACATGGGCCGCGCGTATCTAGGCAAGGAGATGTATGGGAAGGCGATGCGTTGCTTCCAGGAAGCCATCAGCGTTGAACCCCGTTACACCCTCGCGCGCCAGGCCCTCGAATCCCTCCGCCGCATGGTCAATTAGTTCTAAGTTTTCATTTCCTAGTTTTCCGTCAGACTAACCCCTGAATCATCTTGGCCCGCGCCTGATTTGGCTTTTCCTGCTACACAGCAGCCTCGTTTCCCTCGCCCAGCGCCGGAGGCGCGACAGAAGTTAGCCCAGTCCGTAAGGACTGGGTATCAAGAATCATCGAATCGCAAGCGCCGTAGGTGCGACACTGCACCTTTCGATGGAAGCTACTTTGCCGCGGCATCCTCGGACGGCTTCACCACGCGATCGTAAATCCACAACAACGCCGTAGTCGCCAATCCTATCGCTGTCAATGCCCACAAAAACCGCTCCGGCCGGTGCTGTACTTCGCCGAAATGATGCAACAGCGCCCCGCCAATAGGTCCGCCCACAAACGATCCGATTCCCAATGGCAAAAACGCAAAACCCATATACGTGCCCTGCTGCCCCGGCGGGGCCAGCCGCGAAATGTAATCGTAATAGCGCGGTTGCTGAATCAGCTCCCCCAGGGCGATTACAACTAAGGTGGCGTACGCTGCCACTATGCTCGCATGCAGCGCCAGCACCGAGAATCCCGTCATTGCAATCAACGTTCCCAGCACCACCGCGCGAAATGCCGCAATCTTCTTCGTCAACACGCTGAACAGCACGGTGAACGCGATCACTATAATGGGCCCCGTCGCGAGCATCCTCTCCGTGTCCGCCCTCCCGTCCACATAATCGTGCACATATATCGGCAGCGTAATGAACTCCTGCCAGTACACGATCCAATATCCCGTAAAAATCAGCAGGAAAATCATGAACTTCGGGTTCATTACTACCTGGCCGAAGTTGTGCATCGTTGCGCTCAGACTTTCCGTTCGCACGTCTCCGGACTTGCTTGGTTCCCTGAAAAACAGCACGACCGCAAAAAACATTGCGAAGACGCTTAAGGCTGCAACACGAAACACGTTCTCCACGCTCATGTGCCGGTGCACCCACGACGCCACAAAGGGCCCCGCCGCCCCGCCGATGTTCACCAGAGTGTAGTAAATCGAATATCCGATGG
>CAYOOS010000558.1:0-3215 GCA_964405585.1 uncultured Acidobacteriaceae bacterium
TCCGCAGCTTCAAAACCTCTGCGACCTTTGTCAGCAGCAACTCGCCACTGACGGGTTTGCTTAGCACAGCGTCTGCCCCCAACAGTTGAGCCGGCCGCAGGAACTGGCCGCCGAACGCTCCCGAGATGGCGATGATCCCGGTGCCGGGCACATCCCGACGTATGGTCCGGATGGTCTCGAGCCCTTCGCCCTCCGGCATCACGAGGTCTGTGATCACCAGGTCCACATGCCCCGCCAGCACCTGTTGGAGCGCGTGTTTGCCGTCCGGGGCTTCAGTCACAACATAGCCACCCTGTTCCAGGATGTTCCGCAGAAAATGGCGGACTCCAGTATCATCGTCTGCAACCAGTATGCGAGCGGCCGGCCCCGGCGGCCCTAGTATCGCGCGGACCTTCGCCGCCAACACTTCCGGACTGAACGGTTTTTGGATGAACTTCGCGCCCTCGTTGAAGATCCCCCCGAGTTCGATGACGTTGTCGGTGTATCCGGACATGAACAGCACCTTGACCTCCGGATGAAGGGTCTCCAGCCGGCCGGCCAGTTCCCTGCCGCTCACGTTCGGCATCACTACGTCCGTCAATAGCAGATCGATGTGCTCCCGCTCACAGAACAACAGCGCGTCGTCGGCGCTCTCCGCGGCAATCGTCCTGTAGCCATATCCCTTCAGCACCTCGACAGCGTATTTGCGGACCTCCGCCTGGTCCTCCACCACCAGCACAGTTTCCTTTCCCCCTTGCACCGGAACCGCCGTTGGCTTCGTGTCGTCAGTTGCCGCTTCGCCCAGCGCCGGCAGGTAGATTTTGAATATGGTCCCCTGGCCCGGCTCGCTCCAGACCTCGATGTAGCCACCGCTCTGAGCGACGATTCCCTGCACCATCGAAAGCCCGAGTCCAGTCCCCTTGCCGATCCCCTTGGTAGTGAAGAACGGCTCGAAGATCCGATTCTTCGTGTCCTCGTCCATGCCCACTCCGGTGTCGGTCACCGCCAGCATGACATAGCGGCCCACGCGCGCCTCCGGATGCGCCCGGGCAGAACTCTCGTCCCACTCCACGTTGGTTGTCTCCACCAACACCTTGCCGACGCCCGGCAGTGCGTCGCGGGCGTTGACCATCAGGTTCATCACCACCTGCTCCAATTGATGCGGATCGGCGTGGATCATCCCGCTCTTGGCGTCGAGCGCAAACTGCAATTCAACGTCTTCGCCCACCAAACGCTCCAGCATCGGCCGCATCTCCTTCACCACGCGATTGACATCCAATTTGCGTGGTTCCAGTACCTGCTTGCGGCTGAAGGCAAGGAGTTGACTGGTCAATCCCGCGGCTCGTTCCCCGGCTCTGTGAATCTCCTCGATGGCATCGCGGAGCGGGTCCCCCGCCCCCAATTGGGAAAGCAACATGTGGCTGTAGCCGTTGATCACTGTCAGCAGGTTGTTGAAGTCGTGCGCCACGCCGCCCGCCAGACGGCCCACCGATTCCATCTTCTGGGCCTGGTGGAACTGCGCTTCGAGTTTGGACTTCTCCTCCTGTTCCAATTTGCGTTCGGTAATGTCAAGAATCGTGCCCAACATCCTGATGGGCCGATCTTCAGCGTCGAATTCCAACTCGCCGAGGCCGTGGACCCAACGCTCCCTCCCATCGTTGCGCCGGACGATCTTGTATTCCTTGTCAAAACGGCCGCGTTGCTTTATTACATTAACCGCAAAATAATTGGCCATTCCCTCCCGCCACTCGGGATGTATCAGCGATAGCCAGCCTTCAACCGAGCGTACGAACTCTTCGTCTATTCCGAACACCTCGTCTAATACGAGCGAACTCTTCCAAATGCCTGCCGGGATGTCTAGTGTATAGCTCCCCAGACCTGCAACCCTCTGGGATTCCAAGAGTTGCCTCTCGCTCTCCCGTAGGGCATCCTCTGTCCGCTTGCGTTCAGCGATATCCCGGGATACCCCAACAACATGGCGAACTACTCCATGCTCATCCGAAAGGAGCGTCGTTACAGTTTCGGTGTCTACGGTAGTGCCGTCCCGGCGAAGGAACTTGATTTCGTTCGTTCCGATGCGGGCGCTCTCGTCGCCGGATTCGAATGCGGATGTGCGGCGCTGCAACTCGGCCATGACCATTCGGTAGGTGTCCGGCGGCATCGCCTCTTCCAGCGATTGAGCCATGGCCTCTTGCGGAGAGATGCCCCTCATTTTCTTGACCGACGGACTCAGATAGACACATCGTCCGTCCGCCAGATCGAACAGCCAGATCACATCATCCGTGTTCTCGGATACCAGTCTGTAAAGCAGCGCTGTCTTCCTTTCTTCCGTGGCATCGGAGAATATAGTGGCGAAGAGGTTGTCACCCATGGGAGCGACTGAGATGACGAAGTGTTTCTGCAGCGGCGGGAAATAGGTCTCGAACCGATAGGCAGATCCCGTTTGAACAACGGATGCGAATTCTTTCAGGTATGGAGGTTCCTCCGTTCCGTACGCTTCCGTCGCCAGCTTGTTCACCACCTGCTCCCGCTTCACGCCAACGATCTGCTCGTAGCGCTCATTTACGGCCAGCAGCCGGTAGTTTACGGGAGTGCCGTCCGAACAAATCAGCTTGTGGAGAGCCACGCCTTCATTCATGGTGTCAAACAGCGCCCTATATTGCTGATCTCGTTGCAGCATTTCCCGTTCAGCGGTCTTCTTGTCGCTAATGTCAACAATGAAGCCTTCAATGCCGATTACCTTATCGCCGTCCAACACCGGATTGGCCGAAAAGCTGTGGTACCCGATTGTTCCATCGCACCGTAATCTCGAAAACTCGCCGCTCTTTACGGATTCGCCACGCATAAGAGCTTCGGCGATTTCTTTTGCCTTGGCCATATCACTGGGATTTTGAACAATCGAGAAGTCCTGTCCGATGACCTCGTCTTTGCGGTGGAATCCGTGCATTCGCACCCACGCCGGGTTCACTTCCTCGTAGCGGCCGTCCATGCCGATTCGGAAATACCCGGCATCGGTATTCTCGATGATTGCCTGAAACCGCTCGGCCTGGCTCCGTAATCTTGCCTCGGCGTCCCTGCGACCGGTGACGTCCGTGATGAAACCTTCTAGCGCCTCAAGCTCATTCCCCGAAAAAAGTCCAACGCCCTGCTCCGACCCCCATTACTCCCGGCCATCGGCAGCAATCCATCGATCAGTGAGTCAGTATGGATTCCGCCGGCTCACGGCGGTCTGCCCG
>CAYOOS010000559.1:0-919 GCA_964405585.1 uncultured Acidobacteriaceae bacterium
GATTCTCTTTTTAGTGGGCACGGTGCGCAGCTTCAGTATGCCTGCGAGCCGGGCGCTGCTGCCGCAGCTCGTCCCGGAAGAACAATTCCAGAACGCCGTGGCTTGGAACTCCAGCATTTTTCAGTGCGCGACGATTCTGGGGCCTGCGCTTGGCGGCCTGCTGTACGCGCTGTTTCGCGGGCCTGCGGCGGTTTATGCCACCGCGCTATCGGCCGGAGTGATCGCGATCCTGACGACGCTGCGCATACAGACACAGAGCAAGCCGCGGGCGCGAGAGCCCTTCAACGTGAAAAACGTTTTCGCGGGATTCCACTACATCTGGACGCACAAGCTGATCCTGGGCTCGATATCGCTGGATCTTTTTGCGGTGCTGCTTGGCGGTGCCGTGGCGCTGCTGCCGGTTTACGCTAAGGAGATTCTGCGGACGGGGCCATGGGGACTTGGGCTGCTACGCAGCGCACCGGGAATTGGGGCGGCGGTGATGGCGCTCCTGCTGGCGTACCAACCCATTCGCAAACGCGCGGGAGCGACGATGCTGTGGTGCGTGGCGGGATTTGGGATTTTCACGGTGGTGTTTGGATTTTCGCGGAGCTTGCCGCTTTCGTTGATTTCGCTCTTTTTTGTGGGAGCCGCGGATATGGTTAGCGTGGTGGTGCGCGGGGTGCTGATACAGATTGAAACGCCGGACGAGATGCGCGGGCGAGTGAATGCCGTGGACATGATTTTTATTGGCGCGTCGAATGAGCTGGGCGAATTTGAATCGGGGCTGGCGGCGCAGTGGCTTGGAGCGGTGCCCGCGGTGGTGCTGGGCGGGATTGGGACGATCGCCGTTACGATATTTTGGGTCTGGCTGTTTCCGGAGTTGCGGCAGGCGGATCGGTTGGTGCGGGAGCGCGGGTGAAGGCGGGGTTGAGTGCGG
>CAYOOS010000559.1:929-3210 GCA_964405585.1 uncultured Acidobacteriaceae bacterium
GGTGAATATTGGGATTTCTCGGTGGTTACGGCCGTAACCGGGGCGTCGAGCGGCGGCACTCCAGAGGGCTGGCGCTTATTTTTCGGGGCTGGCGCGGCTGGAGTTGGTGTCGCGGGCGTTGGCGCGGCTGGCGTAGCGGCTACCGGGGGAAGCGTGTCACCAGTCAGGAAATCCCTGACGGAGGGTGGGAGGCCGTCGGCGTGTTTCAGGAGCACGCTGACTTGCCACATCTGGCGATCGCTGAGATGTTCCTTGAAGCCGGGCATTCCCGTCATGCGGATGCCGCTTTCGACTTTGACATAGGTCTCCCAAGGTTCATCGTCGGTTACGCCGACGCCACGGAACAACTGCGGGGGATGAGGAAACATACCGTCGGCAATCATCGTTTTGGGTTCGCCGGGGAGGCCATGGCAGACGGCACACTGGTCCTTGTAAACTTTTGCGCCCGCCAGAAGATTCGGTTCATCCTCAGCGACCTGCGGATTGGTATGAGGCTGTTTGTCGAGGTAGGCGTGCAGCGCGGTGGCCGCGAATTTTCTTTCGAGTGGCATCTCCGGCGAGCTGGTTGCCACCGGCACATAGCCGGAAGAAAAATAGAAATAGACGCCGGCCAAGAGCAACAGAATTCCCAGCACGATACCCAGAACGACTCCCTTCAACATTTCGTTTCCCCTTGAAATCGATGTATTTGCAAATGAATCGAGACACAGAGTGCTTCGCCGCTAGTGTACGACGGCTGAGGGGAATGCGCACCGACTTTTGCTAACGGGGAGCTCAGGGCAGCCAGTCAACTTACGAGTTTGGGAATTGTCAGGTTTGAAGAATCCACTATGGTTTGGCCGGGCGTTTCAACGCCGAAAAAAGGATCCAAAAGAGTAGCACGATGCACAGCCAGGCAAACCAGTTCCCAAAGCGGTCGTAGAGCGTGCGATCTTGGCGGACCGGAATGCTCCCGAGAAGCGTGACAAAGGGCGCGGAGTTCGTGTCTTGCTCGGCAAGTACGCGGCCACGGTCATCCGTCAAGGAAAGGATGCCCTGCTTTGGGGCACGGGCGATGCTGAAGCCGCCCTCGACTCCGCGAAGGATGGCCATGCGCCCGTGCAGCCAGCCATCCGCGGAGAAGTCCCAGGCAGGGACAAGGAGCAAGGCCGTTCCGTCGTTGGCGTACTGGCGGCTGAGGTTCGGGAAGTCCATATCCTTGCAGATCGTCACGCCCCAGCGGCCGGAGGGTTGCACGAATTCGATACGGGTGGTGCCTACGGTGAGATTGGATTCAAAGCCAGGAACCATATGGTGTTTGTGGTATGTGGAGGGGGCAGTGAGGCCAGGAAAATAGATTCGTGCTTCGTTCCACCTTGATTTGCCGTTGATATCAACGACGCCGACGACGATGACGGCGCCAGTACGATTCGCCAAGGGCTGGAGCAAGGCATCAAACGAATCGCGGTAAGAATCCAGAAGCACGGCGATTTTTTCCGGCATCACGATGGCCTGTGCGCCATTGGCGGCGAGAGCCTCAGCCTGAGCGGAATAGTCGCGAAGCAGGCGCAAGACGGAATCGCGGTCCCCGGCGATGATGTTTTCCGGGAGGTCAGAGGCAATCAGACCGACGCGAGCCGACATGGCGGGCGGAAGCGATTGATGGATCCGCCAGTATCCAAATCCCAAGACTGCCGCGAGGAAAACACACACGGCAGCGGTGACCGCACGCATCTGGCGCCATGTGTGACGCCCACACAAGCACAACGTAATCGTGGCGGGCAACAAAAGAAGGCAGAAGCTGATTCCGAAAACTCCAGTGGCCGAGGCAAACTGCACCATTGGAAGAAAGTCCATTTGGGTGTAGGCGAGGCTGCCGAAGGTACTGTGCGGCGAGGAAAGAGAAAACGCATACTCCCAAACGACCCATGCGACAGCCACGGAGAGAGCCGCTTGCCAGATGGCACGGCGGCGGAGAAGGCCACGAAACAGCAGCACGGCAAGAGCGAAGACCAGCGCGGGAGGAATCAACAGGATCACGCACACCGGCAGAGGAATCTGAATGGAGTGGCGGAGATAGTGCCACATATTGAGTGCGCCGATTGCAGAAGCCAGAAACGCCACAACGAAGGTGGAGCGCGCAGCTAATCGCGAAGCGGCGAGCAAGACAGGAAGGGGCGCAAGCCAGGTGATCCACCAGATTGGCCGCAGCCCGCTGCCGAAATAGAAGCCCGCTGAAGAAGTAAGAACAGCGGCCACGGCGATGCTGATGGCACGGAGCGGATCAGGCCTTGAGTCCATG
>CAYOOS010000560.1:0-3206 GCA_964405585.1 uncultured Acidobacteriaceae bacterium
TCCGGGTCGTGCAGCATTCCCTCGACTGCTGCCGCGTATTCGCTTAACGTCGCTGTGATTCCCACTGTTCCCTTGGGGTTCCTTACACTCTGGCCGACGGGACAGACGCAGCCGGTGGCAGCCACCGTGAGTTCGATCGATGGCCGTGTCCGCTCCAATGCGGCGATCGTGCCGGCTGGCGCGGGCGGAGCGATCAGTGTGTTCGCCTCGAACACAACCAATCTCGTGCTGGACATCAACGGTTACTTCACGACGGCTTCCACTGCGTTGCAGTTCTATCCGGTGACGCCGTGCCGCGTGGTGGATACCCGAAATGCGATTGGGTCTTTTGGGGGACCCTCTTTGGCAGGAAACACCAGCCGGACGTTCGCTCTGCCTGCCAGTCCCTGCAATTTGCCAGCGACCGCCCAAGCGTATTCGCTGAATCTCACTGCGGTGCCGCAGGTGCCTCTGGGGTTCCTAACGGCCTGGCCGACCGGGCAGACTCAGCCGGGGACGGCGAATTTGAGTTCGACGACCGGGACAGTAACGGCAAGTGGGGCGATAGTGCCGGCCGGAACGAGTGGCTCGATCAACGTGTTTGCCAGCAACACTACGGACCTGGTGATCGATGCCGACGGGTACTTTGCTCCGGCGGCGACAGGAGGGTTGTCGCTGTACACCTTGCCGCCTTGCAGAGTTCTGGACACGCGGCAGTTGTCGGATACGCAGACTACGCAACCGTTCACTGGAGAACTGGATGAAAACATCCAGACCACCGCGTGCGGAGTGCCAGTCGGAGCGCAGGCCTACGTGCTCAATGCCACGGTTGTGCCTGCCGCGCCGCTGGGCTTCCTCACGCTGTGGCCGCAAGGGACGATGCAGCCGCTGGCCGCAACGCTGAGTGCGCTCGATCAGACGGTGACCTCGAACCTGGCGATTGTCCCCACGACGAACGGATCGATCAGTACGTACGCAGCGAACCCCACGCAACTGGTGCTCGATATCTTCGGGTACTTTGGCCCATAGTTGAGAGCCACTGATTTCAATTTTCCACGAGCATAATTGCGTGTGCTGCACCGGCGTTTAGCTCCGCCACGACTAGCGCATTCGGCTTTAAAACCAGTTTGCGCGACCGCGCAGGGGAGGCCCCGGTACAAAATCTGGCTCGGTGAGCCGCGTTGGGATGCACCCGCTAAGATCTTGAAAAAGAGAAGAGCAGGCTCGGAAAAAATCTTGGAGACAAAGAACAAAAATTGCGCTCAAATCCGTGGGTTTAGAAAGCTTTTCGGGGTGCGGGCGGATGTATTGAATGCCGTCCGGTTCACCTTTTCCGTCATCTGTTCCTTATGCATTGAATGGCCATATTGAATAGCCATCAAGATAACTTAGCCCTGTTGACATCGTGTGAGATATCGACACATTTTCCTTGCGGCGGCGCCGTTGCTGTAGCTCGCCTCTTCAGAGGCGAGGGTTTTCCGCCGGATCGTGCGATTAATCCCCGCGTCTGAAGAGGCGGGCTACAGCAATCGACATTCGTGCATTAGGAAGTCAACAAAGCCGGATAACTTCTAAAGACTTATCCAGCCGGTTCGCATGTCGAGTTGTCAGTCTTTTACTCTCTAAATAACGCCATTCTGCGAAGCGGCTGCATCGCGGATATCTCTGTAATCGCGCACAGTTGGATCAGCCAGACAACTCGCAGTTGATAACAGGAAGGTCCCGCACGCGATTCGCTGGAACGATCAAATTCAACCCAGAATTTCCTTCCGCACTCTGTCCGGGCAGCAATTTAATCGCGATCCCGCCAATATGCAATCGGGAAAGCGTCCAGCATCTGGCTCGTGAGCGCTTGCCAGACCAGCAGGGTGACAAGCGTTGGGTGAATACCGAAGTTGGCCGTTCGTTTGCCCGTATTTTGTTGCCGGAAGAGGATCGACATGGCTCGGCAGACGGCAAGAACGGGCCGTCGAGATGACACGATCTCGCAGTGGCGTACTCTGGCTGCAAATTCGTGATGATTATCATCTTGTGATGCACCAAATTCTTATGATACAACCCCTCCGAAAACGCTGGGTAATGTTGGCCACCTCCCGGCCAGGCTCCAACGAGCGCATACAAACTTAGCAGATGCAATCGAGCATCGTGCGGAGCTTTGCGTCACCAAGAGTTAAACCGATTGACTCCCGGAGGTTTCATGGGCCCCACTCGGCTCCTTTCAGCGCTCCGATTTTCTGGAAGCCCTGCTCAATGTCCGCGAAAAGTAACCGTCGCCGCCATTGCCGTGCTCGTTGCGATGACGCTGCTTTTTAGCGCGGCCGCTCACGCGCAGCTTCCGACGGTTGCGATTGCGACAGACCAGAGTTCCCTCGGCGTTTCCAGCCAGTATGGCGTTCCTTCTCGTAGCGTCGCCGATGCGGTCGGCGATTATGCTTTCGTGGGTAGCGGGAATACTGCATTGTTTTATCGACCCGACGGAGCCTCCACTGTACGGCTGCTAGAGGCCGGCGACGCGGTCCCGGGATTTACGGGAAGCCAGATAACGAGTTTTGGGCCGACGCCGGTCATGAGTCCAAAGGGTGAACTGCTGTTTGCAGTGAACTTCAGCTTGGCCGACGGGCTCCGCCACGCCGCCTTACTCGGCTACGACGGCGCGAACTATACCAAGATCGCCTTTTCCGATGACGCAGCTCCTGGGTCTGGAGGAAGCATTTACGGTGGACTTGCGCCGTTCGCAGCCACCGATACCGGATATGTGGCGTTCACTGCTTCGCTGGTGCCACTCGGCCCCCAATCGCAACCCGATTTCACTACGATCTACATATTTTCGATTGATGTCGGGGGTGCGCCGGTACGCATTGCAGGCGTGGCCGATTCGCCGGTACAGGCGGGCGGCACGATCGCAACGATCTCGGGGATTTCTCTCAATGGTGCCGGCCAGGTGCTTTTCAGCGCAAACGTGGTCACTTCTGGATCATCACAATTCGGTCTGCTTATAGGTTCATACTCACAAGGGACGTCGGGAATACAGAAGGTCATTTTGTCCGGAGATCCAGCGCCAACCGGCGGAACGTTTTCCACGGCAGTATTCACCGGAAGCCTCGACGGGTCTGGCCGGGTGGCGTTTTTCGGATCGACGACCTTGGGACAAAGCGGGACATGGCTTTGGAACGGGCTGCTTAATTCCGCTCCAATAGTGGCTAGCGGCACTTCCTTGCTTGGGGGAA
>CAYOOS010000561.1:0-3192 GCA_964405585.1 uncultured Acidobacteriaceae bacterium
CCATAATTCCAAGAGATATGGGAATGATGAACGCGAACAACAAACCCAGCACGGCAGCCAAGGCTCGCTGCCACCAATCAAGGACAAGTCGCATGCCCAGAACGGACAATTGCTATATGCGCGTTAACTACCAGCGCTTTTAGAGCCTAAGTCCAACGAACAATTGGGAGAAGCTGACCAAGGGTCCTGTGCGCCAACTCTGCCGCGATTTCGCCAGGGTCCGCTCTGGTGGCAAATTCGTTGTATCGAAGGCAGGAGTGAGGATACGATGCATAAGTTACAGGTCCAAATCGCAAATACATGTTCAGGAGTCTCGCCATGCCCCGCCCTAGGCCGAAAGTAGGTCGCGCATCGCTCGCTAAGGCCCCGACAGGAATCCAAGGACTGGATGAAGTCACAGGAGGAGGCCTGCCGAAGGGTCGTGTCACCTTGGTGTGTGGCAGCGCAGGATGTGGCAAGAGCTTACTCGCGATGGAATTCTTGGTGCACGGCGCTGTTCGATACGGTGAGCCTGGCGTATGCATGGACTTCGAAGAAACCGAGGAGAAGCTGAGGGCCAACGTCGCATCACTGGGTTTTGATTTGCGTGCACTTGCCAAACGCAAGAAGCTGCGGGTGGACTTTGTTTCCATTGAGCGAAACGAGATCGCCGAAACTGGAGAATACAACCTCGAGGGCCTGTTCATCCGTTTGGCCCACGCGGTTAAAGCGATCAAAGCAAAGCGCGTAGTCTTGGACAGCATCGAGGCACTTTTTGCCGGATTAACTGACTCGACGATGCTGCGAGCGGAACTCCGCCGGCTGTTTCGTTGGTTGGAAGACCACAAGCTTACCGCCGTCGTTACCGGGGAAGCTGGAAAACACACTCTGACCCGTCACGGGCTCGAGGAATACATCGCCGATTGCGTGATCGCATTAGACCATCGGGTTACGGAACAGATTTCCACTCGGCGGCTGCGAGTCGTCAAGTACCGGGGCACTTCCCACGGCACCGATGAGTATCCGTTCCTAATAGATCGCGAGGGCATCTCGGTGGTGCCGATTACCTCACTGGCACTTGCCCACCAGGCATCGACGGATCGCATTTCAACGGGAATTCCCGCTTTAGACGAGATGATGGAAGGTAAGGGATTCTTCCGTGGAAGCAGTGTGCTGGTGTCGGGCACGTCGGGAACCGGGAAGTCCAGCCTGGCGGCGAATTTCTGCCGCGCCGCCTGCGCCCGTGGCGAAAAGTGCCTCTATTTCGCTTTTGAAGAATCTCCCAGCCAGATTCTCCGTAACATGCGCTCGGTGGGCCTTAATCTAGGGCCTTGGGTAAAAAAGGGTTTATTGCACTTCCACGCGATGCGGCCAACGAGCATCGGCCTGGAAGCCCACTTGGCCGCTGTTCACAACCTGATCGAAAAGCTTCGACCAAGCGTCGTGGTCATCGACCCGATCACGAACTTGGTTTCGATTTCGGGCACTTATAACGTTAAATCGATGCTCATGCGCCTGGTCGATTTTCTAAAGGTGGAACAGATCACATCAATGTTCACGAATCTCACATTCGCAGGAGACCCCCAAGAGAGAACCGCGGCGGCTGTCTCCTCTCTTATGGACACCTGGATTGTGTTGCGGGACAGCGGACCCAATGGGCGAAAGAAACGAGAACTCTACGTTCTGAAATCCCGCGGCATGGCCCATTCGCGCGAACCTCGTGAGCTAATCGTGAGTGAAAGAGGCATCGAATTGGGCAACGTTCTGAGGGATCACACTCTGACCACGACCGTCGCAGGCCCGGGTTCAGTCGCGGCGGCTGAGTAGCAAGTTTGGCCCATCTGGACCAGAAACCGAGCACCGACATGAAGAAGAGTTCAACAAGAAAGCGTCGTCCTGCCAAAAGTACTGGCAGTGACTTTTGGCGATTGCGCCTTTACATCGCAGGGCAAACCCCTAATTCAATTACTGCGATCGCCAACCTCAAAAAGATTTGTGAGGACAAGCTGCGGGGCAAGTACCGCATCGAAGTGATCGACTTGCTGGAGAAGCCACAACTGGCCAAGGGTGATCAGATCATCGCCATTCCGACCCTAGTGCGAAGGCTCCCGCCGCCGGTCAAAAAAATCATTGGGAACCTCTCAAAGACCGAGAGTGTCATTGTGGGGTTGGATCTTCAACCGGCGCGCTGAAATAGGGGCTCAAATACCCGATGTCTAACAAGCGAGCGCGTTCCGATGGCCGAGTCCTCCAAGGAGAGCTGCCCGCTAAAATAGGTGCGCCGAAAACAGTTCGCAAAAGCCACGGACCTTCTCCACGCGAACTGCCGTCATCCGCGCCGCCGGATCAGCAACAAGAGCTTCACGCCCGGCTAAAAACTGCGGAGGAAACTCTGCGCGCCATACAGTCCGGCGAAGTGGATGCTTTGATGGTTTCCGATCGTCGCGGAGAAAAGGTGGTTTCCCTGAAAGGGGGCGAACCCGCCTATCGCATGCTGGTGGAGGCCATGAGCGAAGGCGCGGCGACTCTGTCCCGGAGTGGTGCTGTGCTCTACTGCAATCGCAGCTTTGCCAAATTGATGGGCAGGACGCAAGAGAAGATTATCGGAATTGCGGTGCAGTCGCTGGTTGCGAAAACAGAGCGAGACGGATTTGAATCATTCCTTGCCGAGGCTCAGAAGGCGGTTGCGAAAGGCGAATTCAACCTGCGTTGCGGAGACGGAAGTCTGGTTCCGGTCTATCTATCTCTCAACCGGTTTCGCGGATACAAGGGCCACGCCCTGGGCATGGTGATTACCGATCTGAGGGAACAAAAACGCACGCAGGCCGAGGAAATCAAGCAGGCCGAAGCCATGCACCGGCTCCTCCTGGAACGCACGCTTTCGGCGCAAGAGGAGGAACGGCGCCGGATTGCGCGCGAATTGCACGACGAGTCCGGCCAATTGCTGACGTCTCTTTTGGTCGGGCTGCGTACGCTGGAAGGCTCTCGAAACCTAACAGATGTTAAGGCACAAGGACGTCGGCTACGGGAAATTACCGCCCAGGCCATCGACGAGGTCGGTCGGCTCGCCCGCGGGCTTCACCCAACAGTGCTGGACGATCACGGCCTGGGTGTTGCACTGAGCCGATATGTTACCGAGTACATAAAGACCCACAACATAGCCGTGGATCTCCAACTTAGTGCACTTGACTCCAGTAACCTGCCGTCAGCAGT
>CAYOOS010000562.1:0-3179 GCA_964405585.1 uncultured Acidobacteriaceae bacterium
GCGGTCATTTCCGGCTCGTTCAAATAGCCCGCCATGATTGTTTTGCTGCGCACAGTCACTTCGCCAATTCCGTCCGCATCAGGATTGACGATGCGCGCTTCCATCCCCGGCAGCGGCTTGCCAACTGTGTCCGCGCGGAACGGTTTCAAATCGTTGACGGTGACGGCGGTTCCGGCTTCCGTCAACCCGTAGCCGTTCGCCACGGGAATGCCCAGGTCGTAGAAAAACTGCAGCGTTTGTGGCTCGGTGAACGCACCGCCGACGATAATGGCTTCCAGACGTCCGCCGAATGCAGCGTGGACTTGTTTCAGCAGACGCCGGCTGATGGCATGGCGCGGCCGGCTCTTCGTAAGCGCGATATTGATTCTTCGCAAGGCCTCAAACACACGTCTGCGCGCGGGAGGCAACTCGTCGAACCGCGCTTGCAGGCCTTTCTGCAAATTCTTGAGCACGAGCGGCACCAGGCTGACGTAGGTGATCTGATATTTGGGAAACGCCTCCCGCACATATTCGGGGCGCAGCGTCCGCAAATGCACAACCGCGGCGCCGCAAGTGAACGGCCCCAAAAATCCCACCATGAAATCAATGGCGTGATTCGTGGGTAGAATACTGAGGTAGCGCACACCGGGCCAGAAGGGATACCAGGCCGTCAACGACATGCACTGCTCCAGATAATTTTCGTGCGTCATCATGCAGCCCTTGGGAGTTCCGCCCGTCCCCGAAGAATAGACGATGCACGCAAGATCACCCCGCTCGCGCGGCACAAACACGGGCTCGCCGCTTCCTTTTGCTTCTTCCCAACGCAGCGCCCCGGCAAGGTCGGCATTGCCCGGCGCTTCCGTCACGAATACGGTTTTGACGTTGCTGGCTTCCGCGCGTCCCGGCGAGACGCTGAGTTGCCGCCAAATCCCGTATTCGGTGATCAGGATGCTGGCGCCGGAATGCTTCAGCAACTGCCATTGCTCTTCGGGCTTCAATTTGTAGTCGAGCGGCACCAGCGTTCCGCCGCAATAAAATATCGCGTAGGCGGAAATCAGCCATTTGGACTGATTGGTCATGATGATGGAAGCGCGGCCGCCAGCGGTGAGGCCCGTCTCTTGTAAGGCTTTCGCGAAGGGCAGCGCGCGCTCCTTGAAATCGCGGTAGGTCAGGCGCGCCTTCTCTTCACCGCGGTCGGACTCGAACAGGCACACCTCGGATGAAAACGTATCCAGCGCATCTCGTAATGCCGCGCCAATCGACGGATATTTTTTCAAATCGAGCATGCAGAATGACCGGCTCGCCAAAACGTCAGAGAGTGCTCCGTGTAAGGATTGCTAAAGGATAAGGCCTTGGTAACCATGAGTCAAAAACTGGAAATTGAATATGGAAGGAAGCAGAGCAGCTACAACCGCGCCTGGATGCGCTCGGCGAGCGTTTTAAAGTCGCTCACGCCCTGCACTTCGTAATCCGGCAACTCAATCTTGAAATGGTTTTCCAGCCTCGAGAGCAACTCCAACGCTTGCAAACTATCGATTCCCAGCTTCCTGTAGAAATCGTCCCCGGCATTAAGCGAGCCTTCCGGCACTTTGAACTGCTTCGCCGCCAATTCCAGGATTTCCCCGGTGGTCTGTTCCAATGTGCGCATAGGAGATCAATTTATCATTCCCCGCGAGAGAAGGAAAACGCGGCGGGCCCACTGACGATGAGAAATGTCGCCATTGCCCGCAGACCGGTTCTCATTCACTTGGCGGGCTTGGTCGCGGTCGAAGGTTTGGCTAGTGGTTTCTCCGCAATAACTTTTTCATCGAAGAACTTGGCCATCTGTTGCAAAGCATCTTGCGTCTCTGGGAATTGGAAGTGGTACCAGAATGCATGCGGCATCGCCTCATACACTAGCAATCGCGCATCGTTGCCCGCTCGGAGCAACGCCAGGTGAAACAAAGCAGTGTTGCTTAGCAGCGCATCCCGCGTGCTGGTCACCAGCAAAGTCGGCGGCATGCCATGCAGGTCAGCAAACATCGGCGAGAGCACGGGATCCTTGGGATCGGTCTTCCCGAAATAGGAGCTATCGTGAGCCTGATTCGGGTATTGCGGCGCCAGGCCGCCGGGCAGTCCGTCCAGTGTAAAAAAGTTCTGCGAATCAGCTGGCCGCGTGAAATCCGCGAGAATGGAAAACAAGCCCAGCGCGGCGGGCATCGGTTCGCCCAGTTGTTTCAGCCGCACCGCCACTTCCGCCGTCAGGATGCCTCCCGCGGATGTGCCAAAAATTCCGATGTTTTGCGGCTTGTAGTCTTTCAACAATTCTTTGTACACGGCCACGACGTCATCCACCGCCGCAGGGAACGGATATTCCGGTGCCAGCCGGTAGTACACGGACACCACCTTGGTTTTCGCTAAATTGGCGATAGGAATTCCTTCGATCAACGAACCGGAATCCGTGACGAAGCCGCCGCCATGCAGATTGATGAACACGCGATTGCGATTCGCTTCTGGCATTTCCAGCGGCGTGATGATGTCCGTGCGGACGCCCGCGATGATCTTCTCTTCCACATTCGCCGGGAAATATTTGCGTGCTTCCGCGGTGCCTTCGGCGCGCCACGCGTCCGTGCCCTTGCGCTGTTCGGCCAACGATTGTGGCCCGCGTTTCATATGCGTGAGCGATTCCAGCCATTTCTGGCCTTCGGGACTCACCGTTGATGGCATGGGAATGATACGCGTAATGTGCGCTGTCCCGTCCGCATCGAAGGTAGCTGAATCCTTTTGCGGACTGGAGCAAGAAGTAAGTAGCGTGGCGGCAGTGAATAGGGCCACACTGCAGATTACTGGATTCCTCGTGCGGGAGTTCATCACTTCACCTCACTGACGGTTCTAATCTCAAGAATCTCTGGGTCGTTCCGCGACTGGCAGGTGTTTCATCGGGTCGTCGCTTTCCACGAACCGCCGGAGACTTTCCATCACCACAGGACGGCTGAACAATTTGCAGAAGAGCTCGATCTCTTCACGTAGTTCCGCATAGGGGATCGGCTTCAGAAATCTCTTGGCCGCGACACGTGTATCCGCGTCGAACTTGGTCACCTGCTGCGCCATGGACCGCGCCACCTGCAATGCGTAGCCTTCGCCGGCCAGATGCGACACAAGTCCCGCCTGCTGCGCGCTCTCCGCTTTGACGGTCCGTCCGGTAAACAGGAGATCGCGGA
>CAYOOS010000563.1:0-3173 GCA_964405585.1 uncultured Acidobacteriaceae bacterium
AAGCAAAGGGAAAAGGTAATGGCCGGAATCATCGGTCTTCGTCTGGCGGGATACACCGGTCCCCTGCGAGGTAGCGGTGACCGTGGCGCCGGAGATGGCGGCGCCGGAAGTGTCCAGGACGGCTCCAGAAAAACTGGCCGTCGCCTGGCCTTGGGATGCGGGAGAGAGACAAAGGACTACGAGACATGCCACCAACGAGAAAAACAATCTACCCCTCATAAGCAAAACTCCTTTCGATAACCCCGGTTTCCCCGAACAGCCAGACTTAAGATTCGATTACTTCCGCTTGATGCGAGATACAAACAAATTCAGAAATCTATCGGCATTCACGTCCGTGCAGACTTAGGCGCTCGACTCTATCTGTTCCAGCCCATCGATTACATGGCCGAAAAAAGTGGGAGAATCCTTAAACAAGCGCCGCCCAGGAGACCGCGAGCTGCACGGGCAAGAACCGGAAATAGAAGCAACGTCCTCCGCTACGAAAATGGGAGGATTTTGGCGCAGAACGCCTCTCAGAAGTTTTACCCCACGCTAAAAGTGAACACAGGTTAGTGTTGCGCTCGGGAAAGTGTCAAGTTAAAAGTACCGATGCAACCTGTGGAAGAAATTGCTAGGTAGCCGAGAAATTGAAGCAGTTATGAAAAACGGAAGTCTCCCGGAAGATGCCAGGCGTGCGGGTAATTAGGAAACCATTATGGTTTTCCAGAACGACGCGCCCACTCTGCATCGAACTCCGCGCGCGAGTGGAAGGAGGATTGCGTTCCGATTCGCCTAGTGGAAAGAGCGGCATAGAGGCTGGCCCGGGCGAGTGCGTCTTTTTCGGGAAGACCTTCGGCAAGAAACGCGGCAAAGCTGCCGATGAAGGCGTCGCCCGCACCGGTGGTGTCCGTGGGGGTCACAGGAAATGGCGGCAGAAGCTCGCAGCCATCAGAAGTGGCCAGGAGTGATCCGCGCTCGCCAAGGGTAATAATCACGCGGCGGAAGCCTTGTTGAACAAGGGCAGCGGAACATTTCTGGGCTTCCTCAGTGGAATGAACGGGCAGACCGGTGATCAACTCGGCTTCGGTTTCATTGGGCACGAAATAGTCCGCAGCGCGGAGGCCGTCCGGGGGGAGAGGTTGAGCTGGAGCGGGATTTACAATGCAACGAATGCCGTGTTTGCGAGCGAATTGCACGGTGTAGGCGACGGTGTCCAAGGGAATTTCAAACTGCAACACAATCGTGTCCACGCTGCGCAGCGCGGAAGAAGCCGCATCCACGTCGGCCGGTTTGAGAGTATCGTTCGCGCCCTTCACGACGATGATACGATTCTGGCCGTTGGGTTCGACTAAAATCGGAGCCACGCCGCTGAAAACTCCATCAACGATGCGCACGTAAGACGCATCAACGCCCATTTTGGTGAAATTATCCACCGTGGCCTGACCGAAGAGGTCGTTGCCCACATTCGCAATCATCAGCACGTCAGCGCCACACAGGCGTGCCGCCACTGCCTGATTGGCGCCCTTTCCGCCAAAACCCAGATGGAAGCTTTTGCCGAAGAGAGTTTCGCCAGGACGCGGGAAGGTATCACTGAAGGTGGTTAGATCAACATTGGCACTGCCGACGACGGCTATCTTGGACTTTCGAGACATTCATTCTCCCGATGGAGCGTTACGCGAAAAATATACCAGCAGGGGAAAATGAGCAAGTGCGGGGCACACAGGGAGAGGCGAAGAGTGGAGGAAAGAGCAGCGATGTGCCGGTGCGTTGACGGCTATTTGCGTGGATGTTAGGCTCGCACTTCCTTTACAAGAGCATGCGCGCCGTCGACCTCATCCGAAAAAAACGTGATTCCGGGGAGCATACCCCCGAGGAGATCGCGTTCCTCGTTGCGAGCTACACGAAAGGCGATATTCCCGACTATCAGATGGCCGCGTGGCTGATGGCTGCGTGGATTCGCGGGTTGAGCCGCGCGGAACTGACCGCGCTGACGGAGGCGATGCTGCATTCCGGCGAAGTGGTGAGTCACGCAGACATTCCCGGAAAAAAGGTGGACAAGCACTCAACAGGCGGCGTGGGAGACAAAACTTCGCTGATTCTGGCGCCGATTGTTGCGGCGGGCGGCTTGACGGTGCCGATGATCAGCGGTCGCGGGTTGGGGCACACGGGCGGAACGCTGGACAAACTGGAAGCGATTCCGGGATTCAATACGGCGCTCAGCTTGAGCGAGTTTCGACGCGTGCTGCGCGAATGCGGGATGGGACTAATCGGGCAAACGGCGGAAATCGCTCCGGCGGACAAGAAAATTTACGCGCTACGCGATGTTACTTCCACGGTTGAAAATGTCGGGCTCATTTGTGCCTCCATCATGAGCAAGAAACTGGCCGAAGGGATTGATGCGTTGGTTCTGGATGTGAAGACGGGCTCGGGCGCATTCATGGCGAAGGAATCCGACGCAGTGCATCTGGCCGAAGTGATGGTGGAGATCGCGCAACGCATGGGCAAGAAAGCCGTGGCGCTGATTACCGATATGGAGCAACCGCTGGGACGGATGGCCGGGCATTCGCTGGAGGTGATCGAATCCATTGAAGTGTTGAAGGGAAATGGCCCAAGCGATTTGCGCGAACTTAGTGTGGAACTTTCCGCATGGATGTTCTATCTCGGCGAACGTACCGTATCTGTTGAAGAGGGACGAGCGCTGGCGGAAAAGATGATTGCGACGGGGCAGGCGCTGGAAAAGTTCCGGCAAGGTATTGCGCTGCAAGGCGGGGATTCGCGCGTGATTGATGATGCTTCCCTGCTGCCCCTGGCACGCAACCGCGAAGAAATCGTGAGCCAGAAGGCCGGGTACATCCGCGATACGGATTGCCTGCAATTCGGGATTGCGCTGGCCATGCTGGGCGGCGGCCGGGAGAAGAAAGAAGATTCGATTGACCACGGGGTGGGGCTGGAATTCCACAAGCGCATCGGGGATCGCGTTGCGGCGGGAGAAAAGCTGGTGACAATTTACTACAATGCGCAAGAGAAACTGGCGGAGGCTCGAGAAAAGATTGCGTCCAGCTTTGTGATTGGGGAAACCGCTCCTGCCCCCCGCATTTTGATTCGCAGGATTCTGGGTGGATCGTGATTCTGGCGTCGTAGTTTCCGGGGTGCAGCGCATAAGGAGACAGAATGGGAAGATTCGTGGGTGTGCT
>CAYOOS010000564.1:0-1162 GCA_964405585.1 uncultured Acidobacteriaceae bacterium
CCGGAAGTTTGCGCTCATCGCGTGCACCACAAGCGACGTCGATCTCCTGATCGTTCTTCGCCTTGTTCACGCGATACGTGCCTGACTCAACCGGGACCCAGGAGAGAAGTTGGACTAACCAGCGCGGGGTGATGGCGGTAAGTTGTGGTGGAGTTTTGGTAGTGTTGGCTAACTTTCGTGCTGCTGCATCACCAAGGGCCCGGCGGTTTTCGTGGACTGGCATCGTTATTGCTCCTTTGAGTCTTACAGTGTCGCGCAAATCGAGGTTGATTGGTCGGGGAATTGCCGTGATTTGCGTGGACTAAATCCTGGCAACTGCCGCCCACACGGCTGCAGTTCGTCCGCAAACGCAAATGGCTAGGTCACAATGTTACCGCAGATGTCTTCGTATCTAGTGCCTCCTGTCGGAGCTCGTCGAAAAGGGCGGTCGAAAGATAGCGCTCGCCGCCGCTTGGCAGGATCACGACAACGATCTTTCCTACGTTTTTCGGCTGACGCGCAATCTCAAGCGCAGCGTAGACCGCTGCCCCGGAAGAAATGCCGACGAGCAGGCCTTCTTCCTTGGGCAGTCGGCGCGCCATGGCGAGGGCGTCTTCGTTGCTCACCTTGACGATCTCGTCGATAAGCTCCGTCTTGAGAATCTTGGGGACGAATCCGGCGCCGATGCCCTGAATCTTGTGTGGCCCCGGTGTGCCGCCCGAGAGCACGTCGCTGGCCGCTGGCTCAACCGCAACTGTCCAGAACTTTGGTTTTCGCGCCTTGATGTACTCGCTTACGCCGGTTAGCGTGCCGCCAGTGCCGACACCTGAGACAAGAATGTCTACCTTGCCATCGGTATCGTTCCATATCTCGGGGCCCGTCGTGTCGAAGTGAATCTTCGGATTAGCAGGGTTATCGAACTGCTGCAATATATAGCCGTTGGGCGTAAAGCTCAGCAACTCCTCGGCCTTGACGATGGCGCCCTTCATCCCGTTCGCTGCGGGAGTGAGCACAATCTTTGCTCCGAATGCCAGCAGTAGGATGCGGCGCTCGACGCTCATCGTCTCCGGCATGGTCAGGATGATGTTGTATCCCTTGACCGCAGCGGCGAAGGCCAGTGCGATGCCGGTGTTCCCGCTGGTCGGCTCAATCAGGACAGTCTTGCCGGGCGTAATCTTGCCGT
>CAYOOS010000564.1:1172-2223 GCA_964405585.1 uncultured Acidobacteriaceae bacterium
CGCTCGGCGGCTTCGATCATGGCGACCCCAATCCGGTCCTTAACGCTGCCGACAGGATTCTGGCTCTCCAGTTTGGCAAATACTGTAGCGTCTATTCCTGCCGTTACGCGATTCAGACGGACAAGTGGCGTGCGGCCAATCAGGCCGGTGATGCTGTTGGCGACGTTCATTTCTTTCCTTTCAGGCGTGTACCGATGTGTCACCGGGGTTGGATCGTAGGTTGGGCTAATTGCGGGCAGCCACGTTGACTGGAGGTGACGCGACCGTGACCCTCTCCAGGCTGCGCGAGGTGTAATTAGTCAGATAAATTGAGCGGCCATCCGGTGCTAGGCTGAGGTTTCTCGGGAATGTTCCAGCAGGCAGTGTCTGAAGCAGGTCAGGTCCTCCAGGTTGTGACACGTTGAGGAACGCTAGTGACCCCGCGGAACTCGCGAAACGGTTCGAGTTCGCCACTGCGAGCAGGTGGTCTTGATCGAAGAGGAGTAGGCCGACGGCTGCGTCGCCGCCCGACGGTATGGAGCGCCGAAAAGCGTGCTCTGGATCGGACTCAAGCAGGGCTGGACTGAACTGGAGCACGGAGTTGTCACCCCGGGCTGAGACGAACAGCGAGGATGCGTCCGCAGACTCGACGAGGCGCACGGGCGAGCAGCCTGCAGCGGTTCGTGAGAGGATCGCGTCCTGGCCAGCATATTCAGAGACCTCCGCACGATGGACATCGATTACGGTGATCAGCCCATTCGATCGCGCGGGTGTGCCTTTGGCCTGAACGCAGTCGTGCTTGGTGAGGGTCGGGTTGCCGGTGCCCGCAATCTGCAGGGCACTCTTCTCCGGCACTAACTCGGTGGCGACGTAGAGGCGTAAGCCGTCGCGGGACAGAGTGAGGCTGGGAACGACATCGCCAAGGGGAATCTGGGCGACCGTCTCGGGATGGGTGACGCGACCGCTGTCATCCGGCTCGACCGCGATGACGCCGACATTGCCGCGCTGATCGGCAATCACGCCGTATTCGTTGGCGGAGAACACGTAGAGCCCATCCGGCGTGGTGGCGACG
>CAYOOS010000564.1:2233-3167 GCA_964405585.1 uncultured Acidobacteriaceae bacterium
TATTCATCGGGCTGTTGCTGCCAGATGCGCCGGCCATCCGGCGTGGTGGCGACGTCGAAGGTTCCAGCACCCTCTCCCTGCGACGCGAAGACAGGCGTTGCCGTTCCGTGGATCGCATCCTGTACTTCGAGAAATGCGACCCCGGCGTCGCCCGCACCGACGACCAGAGTCTTAGCCCCACGCAGAAAGGCGAGACCGTTGGCTCCGGTGCTCCCTAGAGGGACAAAGCCCACGGAGGCTAGAGAGCCATTTGTATCCTGGAAAACCTGAACGCCGGAGACGACACCTTTTCTAGTGCCTGCCGCAGAGTCAGGTCCTGAGTTGTTGGGGCCTCCGACGTTCGTGACGGAAACGAAGACATAGCGGCCGTCAGGCGTTTCTATGGCAGAGGTCGGATTGCCGAGGGTGGGGTAGTCGGCCGAATTGACTGTCAACTTCTGCGCAAGCGCACTGGTAAGTACGAAAGCTGTAACTGCGAGGGAGAGAATCGGCCTAGCGATTGTTCGGGGAGTTGAACGGGTTTTCACGGTGCCTCCAGAAAAGTTTCAGCGCGGTCTGGTCATGCGAGTTAGTGGTCGTCCATGCATCAATGGTCTGCTTGGGAATCAGGTGCGAGGTATTGTGCTGAAGAAGCTCTCCGGGTACCAGGTTGGTCGCGAGGGAGCGTTAGCAACGCGAGTAACCAACGTCAGCAGCACACGGTCAAAGTGCACGGCGCCTTCGCAATCGATGGGCTGAGTCAGATTGTCGCCGGGGTGATGGTAGCGATTGCGAATCCAGTCGTTGAAGGCTTTCTGCTCAGGCGTATCTGGTAGCCAGCCAAACTTGAAAGCAAGGCTGGGGATTCCATACTTCACGAAACTCGCCTGATCGGAACGTATGAAGCGATTCTCATCGGGCTGCTTGTCGAACTGGACCTCGATGTCGTTGAGTT
>CAYOOS010000565.1:0-3154 GCA_964405585.1 uncultured Acidobacteriaceae bacterium
CGCAGTTTAGGGGGTCGGAGCTTTAGCTCCGACATTAGGCATATCAAGATTATTGGGTTTTAGCCCCTGAGGAAACGGTGTTAAGGCTCTTCACTTTCTTCGGCTAACGTGTGAACGCCACATAAATCAATTGCCCGTATCGTTCAATCTGCAGAGCGACGGCGTCTCCCGGCTTCTGCTTTGCCAATTCATCGCGCAATCCCTGCAGCGTCGTAATGGTCGTCCCGTTCATCCCGTGAATCACGTCTCCCGCTTGCAGAGGAATCTCAGCCGTCCGCGATCCTAAAGTCCGCGCCGCCACAATCACGCCAGTGGGAATGCGCAGATCCGGCAACGATCGCGCCATATCCAGATTCAGCTCCATGCCAAGAATCCCCAGCGGCCGGACCAGATTCTTCACGGGGTCGGCAAGCTCCGCGAAGCTGTCCTCTTTGTGCGCCTTCTCCACTAAAGTAACGTCCAACCGCACCCGCTCCGCTCCCCGCAGCACTTCGAGCTTCGCATGGTCCCCACTCTTGTGAAGATTCAGGCTATGCGCAAATAGCGGCAGGGTTCCCGCGGGGAATCCATCCACGCTGAGGATGACGTCTTGAATTCTCAGACCCGCCGTATCCGCCGGACCACCCGCTGAAACGTCCGATACGATGACTCCATAATCTCTTCCAAGATGCAGTCCCGCAGCCAACTCCGGGGTGATGCTTTGCACCAGAGCTCCGATCGTCGCTTGATGGACGTGTCCGTACTTCAGCAACTGCGGGTAAGCGGAAGCGACAACTCCGGCGGGAATCGCGAAACCCAATCCCTGATTGCCCCCTGAAGTAGAAACAATGAAGGTGTTAATCCCAACCAGGTTGCCATCCGCATCCACCAGCGGGCCTCCGCTGTTTCCCGGATTGATTGGCGTGTCGGTTTGCACGAAGACGGTGGGGCTATCCGGATCGGGTTGCCGCGCAACCGCACTTACCACGCCCATTGTCACCGTATTGCGCAAGCCTTGCGGGCTCCCGAACGCCAGGACCATTTCCCCTTGCCGCACGGGCGCAACGGAACAACTTATCGATAACGCGGACAACCCGTGCGCTTCAATCTTGATTACCGCCAGATCCATCTCTCGTGCGACTCCAACGATGTGTGCCTCGTAATTCTTTCCCTGGGTATCCTCATCCGCAGCGAGTGTCGCTGTGGGCGAGAGGCGCGGTGGCACCAACACCTCGATCTTCTCCGCCCCGTTCACCACATGCGCGTTCGTTACGATGTATCCCTCGGGATCCACGATCACTCCTGACCCAAGAGCTCGCCGTATCCCGATAAACGCAGTGGACTGGCCCCGCTCACTGTCCTCGGCCGAGCCGTATCCCGTCACCGAGATCTGCACCACGCTCGGAGACACCCGCTGCACCAAAGCCTCGATCGAGTCGTTCAGTTGGTGCAGAGCATCCGACGAACGCGCGCTTCCCGGAGTCTGGCCCGCAACACTTCCTGCCGATAGGAGAGACGCCACGCCCATAAGAACCAAAATCCAATGGTGACGGCCAGTTCCCTTCCCAATGTGTCGATTAAAAACTCTCATCTTTTCGTTCCTTAGCTTTTTTTCTTCTCCGCCTTCTTCTCTTTGCTTTCCTTGCTCTCTTTCGTTTCCTTCGCTCCCGTGTCCTTCGGCGTCTCTTTCGTCTCGCCCTTCTCCGTCTTGTCTGCCTTCTCCGTCTTCTCCGCCGACGGCTCTTTTCCCCCGCTCTTCCCCGCGTAATCCGTCACATACCATCCCGATCCCTTGAACTGGATTGCCGGCGCGGACTGCAACCGCTCCACCTTCCCGCCGCAATGCGGGCATTTCCTCAAATGCGGCCCCGCGACGCGCTCGATTTTCTCCGTGCGCCGCTTACATTTCACACACTGATATTCGTACAGTGGCACAGACACCCTCCAGCGAGTTTCACAAAACGCAGATTATACCACGCGCCCCGGCACCCTTCGCCCGCCGTGCTAGACTCTTCTCCAGCACATCCCATGTCCGAGACCTCCAATCCCGATCCTGCTCTCCATGGCCACCTCTACCTGGTCGCCACGCCCATCGGCAATCTGGAAGACATCACACTTCGCGCCTTGCGCATCCTTAAGGAAGTGGACCAGATCGCCTGCGAAGACACTCGCCATACCCTGAAGCTCCTGAATCACTACGACATCCGCAAACCGCTAGTCAGCTATCACGAACACAACGAGATCACCCGCGCCCCCGAACTCGTCCTGGCGATGGAAAACGGCTCGTCCATAGCCCTCGTCAGCGACGCAGGCATGCCGCTCGTCTCCGACCCCGGCCATCGCCTCGTCACTCTGGCCATTCGCCATCACATTCCCGTCATACCGATACCCGGCCCGGCCGCGCTCCTCGCCGCACTTTCCGCCTCCGGCCTTCCCAACGAAGAATTTCTCTTTGTAGGATTTCTTCCCGCCCGCAGTGGTGAACGCCGCCGCGCCCTCGAGCATCTGCGCATCGAAGAGCGCACCATAATTTTCTACGAAGCCCCGCACCGCATCGCCGAAACCGTCGCGGATGCTCTTGCCATTCTTGGCAATCGGCCGGCCTGCATCGCCCGCGAAGTCACCAAGCTCCACGAAGAATTCCGCCGCGGCAAACTCTTCGACCTGGTGCAATCCCTCGGCGATCATCCCGCCAAAGGCGAAATCACTCTGCTCATCGGCGCGCCTGAACCCGAGCAGCCCGGCGCTCACGTCGACACGTCCCAATCCCTCGCCGCCCGCGTCGAAGAACTAATCCATCAAGCCAAACTCGACCGCAAAGAAGCTCTGAAACTAGCCGCCAAAGAGCGCGGCATCACCCGCCGCGACGCCTATCGCCAACTCCTAGACGACCATTCCCCCGAATCCTCCTAACTCTTCCACTTCTACACTTTTATACTCTTTCACTCTTATACTTCTTCCTCTCTTCTCTGCGAACTCTGCGTCTCTGCGTTACATTTGATTTTTCTGATCCGAGTCCGAGCACACGATCACGCAATCCAATCCTGTCCACCAACACAATTCGTCTGAAGTAAATTCCTACGCCGCCGATTCCGACCGGAACACCCTCTGGAATCGTGGCCCCACAAACTGCACTCCTACCAGCTTATCCCCATCCGGCTGCGTCTCGCTCACA
>CAYOOS010000566.1:0-3140 GCA_964405585.1 uncultured Acidobacteriaceae bacterium
CGGGGCGCTTCGAGATTCGAGCGGCAAAACAAGGGTTCGCCGATGAAACGCGCACCGGAATCAGCTTGGCGGCTGGCCAGGATGCCACGGTCGACATCAAGATGCAGCGGAGCGCCCCCGACGCCTGCGCGAGCGGCCACGAATTCGCCACCACCGATTGTACGCTGACCTGGCACGGCATCACCCTGTACGGCGCGTATGACGTCGGCGTAGGCTGGGTCAGCCACGGCTTACCGGAAAACGGCTATAACTATGAAGGCGCATCTCTGGTGAACCGCAACGGCTATGAACATCGATTCCTCGTCGCACCGAACAACCTGCAGCAGACGGGACTGGGCATCAGGGCCAAGGAAGAGTTTCTGCCCGGCTGGTCCGTTGTGTTCAACGCTTCCACAGGCATCAATCCGCAGTCCGGCCTGCTCGCCAACGCGTCGGCCACCCAGACCATCAACAACGGCCTTCCCAGGAGCAGCTATTCATACGCCATCGACGGCGCACGCGCGGGCCAACCCTTCAATGACGAAATCTATGGCGGTATTTCGTCCGAACAGTTCGGTACGCTGACCTTCGGCCGTCAACGCGCGCTCGGTACCGATGCCATGCTCCTTTACGATCCGGCGGGCGGCAGCTATGCCTTTTCCTATATCGGGTATAACGGCACGATGGCCGGTGGAGGCGACACCGAGGACAGCCGTTGGGACGACGCCCTCAAGTATCGCCTCACCCATGGTCCCGTCCATTTCGGCGCCATGTACAAATTCGCGGATGGTTCTGGCGGATGCTATTCGGGCACGGCAGGCTGGAGTGCCACCACCTGTACCCCGGAGTCGGCGCATAACAACGCCTATGGATTCGACCTTGGCGGAGTCGCCGGCAAGTTTTCCGCCGACGCGGTCTTCCAACATTACAACCAGGCGGTCAGCGTTCTGAACCCCTTGCTGGGGCCTCAGAGTCTGGCGGCGCCATATCAGTCGACCACGAACAGCATCAATACAAATCCCATCACCGGGGCCAATCTGATCGGCACGACCAACACCGTATATGGCATCGTGACCGACAACAACGGCATCATCCTCGCAGCAAAGTATGCGTGGGACCCATTCAAGTTTTTTGCCGGCTATGAATACATTTGGCAGAATAACCCGACGGACCCGTTGGGCGTTGGCGCCTCGGACCAGGGCGGTTATCTCATGAGCGGGGTCGAAGACAATAATCTCGATTCTGAAAAGCTGGTGAATATCTGGTGGATGGGCGTGAAGTACACCTACCGCAGCAAAACCGACTTCACTTTCGCCTGGTATCAACAGCGCCAGAACGACTTCCGTCAACCGCCGGCCTGCTCGGCCACAGCCGGTTTCCGCGCGTCCTGCGCGGGCACCCTCAACGAGGTGTCGCTCTACGCGGACCATCACTTCACCAAGCGTTTCGACGGTTTTGCCGGATTTGCGTATTCCTATGTGAGCGGCGGGCTGGCCATCGCCATTCCCCATGGCCCCGGCGTCCCCTATAACTACAACAACAACTTTGCACCGACAGTTGGTGGTCGTTTCACCTTCTGATCGCTTCCGAGATTTACCCGAACGCTGCAACCGGCTGACTTTTCAAAATCGGCGCCGAATTCTTTCATCGCATAGGGCGTGTCGGATGCAGTAGAGACCGTAACTATGCACGAGTTCTGTCAGGCCAAGTTGGCCGAAGCGGCTCCAAGGAAGAGAACAGCAAAGACCTCGAGTGATGCCGAGGCGAGATGGATGAGCGACGTGGGGGACTTTCAAGTGAGTTCGTTTCAGGACCCCCTTGTCCGATTTCTGCTGCGTTAATCGGGCGTCTAGAATCTAGCCACAATCAAGAGTACCTCCGCCGGGCAAATCCAGTCATTTAGTGAGAATGCAACAGCCTATAAAGTAGCTGGGGCCGGTCTACTAATTCAGGATTTCGACGGAGCCGTGGCGGGCGGGTCGTTCCAGGTGAGGGCTGGCGAAATATCCGCCGCATCGCACGTAAATTGTTTCGGAATATTTGCGCCGGAAGCGAAATCGGTACTCTGCGATTCTAGTTTCATGGTTACACCTCTTTGCGAACCCGCTTCACATCCTGCGGCTACTGCAAAGCATGAAGCGAGGAAAACCATAGCGAGGATGAAACCGCGTTCTCTGGGATTCATCGGGGTTCCCTCCGGGTGTTTAGTGCCATTCTGCGCCTGACGTGAGGCTAAAGAGGACGCGGGTTCGCGGCTTGGAGTTGTCAGTTATAGGCTTTTAGTTCTCAGCTAAGAGACTACGGCTGACGGCGTGCAGTTCTGCCGCAGTTGGAGAAACCCAAGAACACAGTCAGGAGTGACTGTGCCACTGAAGGCATGGTCAGAACTGAGAGCAGGGCGAGGCGCCCGCCTCAGAAGGCGGCCGCTACAAATGCGCAAGAAATGCCGGTGGATCAATCAAGAGCGGGGACGGTGGCGCTTTCGCGGCGGCGGCGGTGGAGATAGTGCATTGCGATATTGATGTAGATTTCGCCGCAGGGCGTTTCAATGCACAGGACCATAGCTTCGGTATCGACACTGCCCGCCAAGCCTTCCTCGTTCATATGAATTTCCGGCGGAAATACCTTGAAGCGGAAACCCTGGTCGTTGAGCAGCGTGACGGAATTGCCGATGACCATGTTGGCGAGTTCGCATACGGTTTCGCGGATGACTTGCTCGCTTTCAGGGAGTTCGGCGCCGGCAAGCTGACTGGCCACGCGCATGGCAACTTCGGGAGCAAGATCAAGAATCACACGGCCTTCGATGTCGCCCTTGATGGACACGAGCGCAGCGACGCCCTTACGGCGATAGGTGTTTTCGTCCATGGAGAGATCGACAATCTTCGTGGGCGCTTGCAACGACTCAGCAAACACCGCGTCGGCAGCGTTGATGAACGGCTGGATGAGTTCCATCCTCATGAGTGTTGCTCCTCGGCCATTGCCACAGGGGCGCCGGCACCGTTGGGATCGTCTCCAAGAACATAGCGGAGAATTTCGTACAGCACTTCGGGCTTGACGGGTTTCTGCACGAAGTGCTTTGCGCCCTTCTGCAGCGCCGCCAGAATGTTTTCCTGGTAGCCGACGGACGAAACCATGACGATGCGTGCGTCGCTATGCTGGCG
>CAYOOS010000567.1:0-3124 GCA_964405585.1 uncultured Acidobacteriaceae bacterium
CGCTCTGCAAGCACACGATTTTCAATTGGAAGCTTGCCGTGTTCCTTGGGAGATTCACGGCTGGGCGGAGGCGTTGAACGCGTTGCGAATCCAGGCGGAGTCCTGGCGGGGCCGTTGGGTGCTGGTGCAATACACCGCTCTGGCCTGGTCTTCGCGTGGTTTCCCCTTCAAATTCTTGCGAGTCCTGAAGGTATTGAAATCAGCCGGCGCCCGCATCGCGGTTGTTTTTCACGACGCGGAGCCCTTCCGGGGCCCGCGCCTCGCTGAACGTCTTCGTACGCATGTTCAGCTCCACATCATGCGCCTTGCGCTAGCCGTTGCGGAGTTGGCTATCTTCACCATCCCCCCGGAAAAAATCTCCTGGCTTGCGGGTTCTTCTTCTCGCGCGCATTTCATTCCTGTCGGGCCCAATCTTCCCATTCCCGTCCCACCAGAGAGTGCTTTGAACAGTTCTGGCCAAAACCCAGGCACTCCCACCATCGGCGTCTTTTCCATTACAGGCGGAGAGCCTGGAGCTCGAGAGACAAGCGTCATTCTTGCTGCTGTCCGCCGTGCCTCGGAAACAATTGGGAAGCTCCGCCTCTCTGTTTTCGGTCGCCACGCTGAATTGCGCGAATCCGCGCTTCGCGAAGGTTTGCAGGATTTGCCGGTGGAACTATCCGCGGAAGGCGTTTTGGACGATCAACAGGTGATCGAGCGGATTTGCGCCGCGGATGTGATGCTGTTTGTTCGTGGGGCGATTACCAGCGGCCGCAGCAGCGCCCTGGCGGGAATCGCCTGTGGCGTACCCATGATCGGCTACGCTGGCAAACAGACCGCTTGGCCGATTACAGAAGCCGGCGTCGTTTTCGTTACACCCGGCAATTCCGATGAACTCCATGAAGCGCTCGTGCGCGTCCTGTGCGAGCCTGAACTTCGCGCCAACTTACGCCGCCGCAACAATCAAGTCTATCGGGAACATTTCTCGTGGCCGGCCATTGCAACCCGCTTCGCAGCGTTGCTCAAAACGGCCGAGTGAGCATTTTCCGCATGCCCGCATGACTTTTCTCTCATTTGGAAGTGCATTGTGCGTTACTATCGCTACTAAGCAACGCCCACGGGTTAACCAAATGCCTTTACTACCTTCCATCGTTCGCGCTCTCGTTGTGTCAGCCCTCGGCGTCACGCTGGCTGGCACGCAATCACCTTCACCATCCAAGCCGGAGCAAGCCAACTTTGCGGATGAGCCCTATGTGGTGGAGCAACTCCGCAACACGCTTCGTTTTGAGGCGGACGGGAAAGGCCAACACGAGATGACCATGCGAATCCGCATCCAATCGGAATCCGCGGTCCGTGAATTTGGCCTGCTCGTTTATCCCTTTATGGCGAGCTTTGAAACGCTTGACGTGGTCTACGCACGAGTACGGAAACCGGACGGAAGCGTTGTTGATACTCCCGCCGATGAAATTCAGGAGTTGGATACCGCTGTGAGCCGCGAGGCGCCAATGTACACGGATCAGCGCGAGAAGCACGTCGCGGTGAAGGCGCTTGGCGTCGGCGACGTGTTGGAAGCGGACTTCCGGTGGACCATCCGTGAACCGATCGCTCCGGGGCACTTCTGGTACGACCACAACTTTTTCGAAAGTGGCATTTGCCTCGATGAGCAACTTGAGATCAACGTGCCTCTCGGCGTACCCGTTAAGGTTGCGGCTACAACTTCCGTTCCCCAAGTGAGAGATGAGGGTTCCCGCCGCATTTACACGCTGCACTCTTCCCATTTGCAGAAGGCTCAGGAAAAAGATGAGGACCAGAAGATTCCTGCCTGGGAGAAAGATTTCCACGGACTTGAGCCGCCCGCAGCGCGCATCACTTCTTTCACTTCGTGGGCCGACGTTGGCGCCTGGTATGCCGGCTTGCAACAGCACCGAGTGGAAGTGACACCACGGATTCGCTCGACTGCGGAGGAGATTACAAAAGGAAAAGTTACGGACGAGGAAAAGATTCGCGCCCTTTACGAATATGTGGCCACGCGTTATCGCTATATCGGAATTGACCTGGGGGTCGGCCGCTACACTCCCCACGCTGCCGAGGATGTGCTGGCGAACCGTTATGGCGACTGTAAGGACAAGCACACATTATTTGCCGCACTGCTCGAAGCCGCGGGCCTGCACGCATTTCCCGCGCTGATTAGCACGAAATATAAACTTGATACGGACTTTCCATCCCCCAGTTTGTTCAATCACGTCATAACCGCCATCCCGCAGGGAGATTCATACCTTTTCCTTGACACGACACCCGAAGTGGCGCCCTATGGCTATCTATTGGCGGGTTTGCGCGATCGCCAGGCACTCGTGATGCCAACAAACTTGCCAGCCAAACTTGTGGTTACGCCCGCCAATCCTCCTTTCTTGAATCACGAAAGTTTTTTGATGGAGGCCAGCATCGATTCGCAAGGCACGCTGGACGGCAAAGCGCGGTTTGAAGAACGAGGCGATCCGGAGGTTATCCTTCGTCTGGCTTACCGCAATACACCGCAAAACGAGTGGAAGGAGTTGACGCAGGAAATCTCTTCCCGCATGGGCTATGGCGGAACTGTGAGCCAAGTTGCTGCTGCGCAGCCGGAGAAAACGACCGACCCGTTCTGGCTTAGCTACACCTACCATCGTACGGATTACTCCGACTGGAAGGAACACCGCATCACCCTGCCATTTCCTCCGATGTTTCTGCAGGAACTGAACGAGGCGCAGAAGAAATCCAAAGATCCGCTGCCGCTCGGTTCTCCTCAAGAAGTAGTTCATGAGACGTCGTTGAAGCTTCCAGAAGGGATTCAGCCTCTCGTTCCTTCCAATGTCGAGGAGAAGAGCGAGTTCGGCGAGTATAAGGCGACTTATTCGTTTGAAAATGGAGTGCTTCACGGTACCCGGCGGCTCTCGTTGAATCTTCGTGAAGTGCCTGGGGCACAGAGGGCTAGCTACAGCGTTTTCCTGAAGGCTATGCAGGATGACACGCAACGCTGGGTCATCTTGATTGGGAACTTTGACCAGGACTCTCCCTTACGCAAAGGACAGGCGCTGCTGCGAGAAGGAAAGAACGCCGATGCCATCGCGGTACTGGAGAAAGCATCCGAAGCGAATACCGACGATAA
>CAYOOS010000568.1:0-1359 GCA_964405585.1 uncultured Acidobacteriaceae bacterium
TCGAGAGTTCGCCCTCGCGGCGAACCGTCCGCGCGAGAATCAGGTTGGCAACGTTGGAGCAAGCGATGATGAAGACGAGGCCCGAGGCTGCGAGAAGCACGAGGAGAACGGTGCGTGCGCCGGAAGTGATCTGGTCGCGAAGCATCCTGGCGTCGATGCGGAAGCCGCCGTTATCCGGATAGGCTTCGGGATGGTCCTTTTGCATGGAGGCATAGACGGTGCGCAGCTCAGCGCGAGCCTGGTCGAGAGTGGCACCGGGAGCGAGCTTACCGAAGAGTTCGGTCATGCGATGGACGCGGCCCGTGACCATCGTTGCGGAAAGATGGTGCGGGCTGGTGACGATGTTGCCGATGATTTCTGTGTCCGCGGGATACGGTACACAGGGTTCGAGGACGCCGATGACCGTGGCCGAACGATCACCAATGCTACCGAGGCGAACGGTCTTGCCGATCACGCTGGGATCTTTCTTGTAAACGGTGGACCAGAAACGATACGTGAGCACGATGACTCCCGCAGCGTTGGGACCATCGTCTTGAGGTCCGATGAGACGGCCCAGAACGGGGCGCAGACCCATGACCTCGAAGTAGGTGCCACCGACGACGCCACCCCTAACTCCACGAGGTTCACCGAGACCGATCATCGTGAAGCCCATCGTGGAGAAATCGCCGAACTCGCTGACGGAGTGGATGTTGGCTTCGAGATCTTTTAGTTCAGGCACGGAGAATGTGGTGTTGTTATCTCCCAGGGTCGGGGCGCTCTGGCGGATGTAGATGAGCCGGTTCTCGTCGCGGTTGACAAGGGGCTTGAGCAGCACTCCCCGCACGAGCGTGAAGATGGCAGCGTTCGCGCCAATGCCTAGCGCCAGCGTGAGGATCACAATGATCGCAAGCCCCTTGCTGTGCTTCAGCGAGTGGAACGCGACTCTTAGATCGCGGAAAAATGACATGTTTCTTGTCCCCCCCCGGCGTTTATTAGCACCACGTGTCCAAAAGAAAGGCCCACATTGTACATCACTTATCGTGGGCTGCGTCGAAGGGGATGACAGTTTTCGGCAGCCAATATCCGAATTTGGACACCGACTCGGCTGTGGAATCCCGCGGCATGTTGCGGGCGGTTCTGAAGGGGCGGTTTGCCCTGACTGACCGTCTCACTCACCGTCTTCCGCAGACCAGTATTTTCGATGAACGTGCCGAACCACCGAGCCTATCCCGTTGGTCGGTGGACGTGTAGTCCTGTAATCGGAAACTGACCCCTGAACTGCCATTGCGCTCTTACCAGCAGTTCCTTCCAGCACGCTGCCAATTGACTAGCGCATGGGCAGTGCGTACATCAACCCCCCGCGCGTCCAAAGGATGGTAG
>CAYOOS010000568.1:1369-3111 GCA_964405585.1 uncultured Acidobacteriaceae bacterium
GTCCGCGGGGCAGCTTCATCGGGGAGTCCAAACCGAGATCGCGTTCGAAGAGTTGGTTGTTTGCCGTTATCATCTCATGGGCAGCGGACACATGAGCCCTCCTTGCGTCCAAAGCGCATTCAAACCCCGATCCAGATGGTACGGCCCACCTGTCGTACGTTGGAAGATCTCGCCGTAATTGCCAGTCGCAGCGATGACCTTGGCGGCCCAATTGTGCGCCAGCCCCATCGCCTGAGCAGTCGCGAAGTCATGCCCAAGCAACTGCTCGGCGCGCATATCTTCGCGTATCGCCGCGGCTGCCACATTGTCCTTCGTGATTCCCAACGCTTCGGCCTCGATCAGCGCGCTGACTGTCCACTCGATCAACAACCCGAACTTCTGATCGCCGTAGCGATACGCAGGGACAACCGGATCCAGCCCGAAGCGCTCCGGCAGGAATACGAAATCGCTGGTCACCGCGTGAAAGTTGGCGCGCGACTGAGCCAGCCGCGACTCCATGGCGGTACCCGCCGCGCACCGGCGAACCGCCACGGCCGCGTCCATTTCGCCCTGTTCGGAGTGGGCCTGGAGCGCGTAAGGAATCCCACGCGCAGTCATCTCGTCTCGCAGCGTTCGCTCGGGCGGGCTCATGTCCAGCGCGCAGATCAGCTTGTCGCGCAGGCCCGCCAATTCGGTGATGCCGCTTCGCTTGGAGACCAAAAAACGCTGGGAATCATAAAAGACAGGCGGTCCGAATGCGATGCCGAAATGCGTCGCTGTCGATGCAGAAGGCGAGATGCCGATGGCAAGCTGGATGGTACCGGTCTTCAGCGCGTTCAACGCCTCCGGCTCGGCAGGAAAGACTTGGATCTTAAGGTTGTCCGCGTCGCCGAAGATAGCCACGGCGACGGCCCGGCATACTTCCGCTCCCAGCGCCGAGAGATTGCCGTGGACGTCCTCGCCATTCCAGTCGTCGGCGCTTGCGACGGTGCCGCATTCCATGTGGTGAGCGGCGCGGATGGATTCTAAAGTTTGAGCGTGCACGGCGCTTGCGTGCACAAATAAAGCGCCGACTAGGAGGATCAGAAATATGCGTGGCATCCACAAACCCAACCAAGATAGAAAAGGAAGGGGATGGAGGTCAAGACCTCCATCCCTTTCGGACGATCTCCAACCCCGAGAATGAATCAAGGTATCCAGGTTCCGGAGGTAGGCGTGCCGGGCGATTGAGTCGGTCGCGGATTTACGTCAACCGGATATGGGTCAACAGGCTCACCCGCTCGGTAGGATTCCCATGAGGGGAAGTCGGTGGGCAAAATGCCGACCGCCGCGCATGCACCATTGGTATAGCCGTTTGGCGAATAGTTAGCCGTCGCGAAATGAGGCAGCGTTTGCACCACTTCTGGCGCGATCGATGCTAGGGAAGCGGAGAGGGGCCGTTCAAATCCCCGCAAGACATCATAGTCGAAGGCTTCCGTCAGGTCGCCGACGTTGTTGTCGGGATCATCGGAAGGGCCGAGGTCTTTCTGTCCCAAAGTCGCTTCGCCTAACTCGCGCCCGCGCTTTTCGTCCGGCAGCGAAGCGAGGGGCACGAGGCCGTAAAGTTCGTTGATAAATTTGATCACCGAGCCGTGCTCGCTGTAGCGATGCGAGATTTTGCCGGATTTTGCATAGGGCGAGATCAGAAGGGTGGGAATACGCGGACCGGCCGCGAGCGGCGAGCCGTCGGCGAAGGTGTTGCGCCGCTCGGGTGAAACATGGTC
>CAYOOS010000569.1:0-3110 GCA_964405585.1 uncultured Acidobacteriaceae bacterium
GCGGACGGAGATTGCCGGCTGGGACAGACCGGATCGCATTCCAATTGGCGTTCTCTATGACACCGATTTGATGCCATTCGAGCGCGCTCTTGCCGCGGGCGAAGAATTCAAGACCGCGCGTGTTTCACTCCTGACCTTTCGGAATGGTGACGGCGTCCGGGATCCTCACTGGGTACTTCCATCGTACACAGCGAAAGTTCTGATGCGGCGTGTTGATGCACGTGGCGCGCCTTGGATTTACAACACTTGGGAGCCGTTTGAACGGGGGATCAATCGCGACACTGTGCTCAAGCTGCTCGATGTGGCAGGCAACATCGGGATCGACATTTTCACCATCGACGACGGCTGGCAACAGGAATATGGCGAAAACGAGGTCAACCTGGCCTCCTTTCCGGGCGGCCTGAAACCAATTCAGGAGGCCATCGAAGCGAAAGGCATGCGCCTGGGATTGTGGATTCCTCTCGCGGCAATCGGCACCTCAACGGCGGACTATCGCAATCATCCCGAGTGGGCTGCGCTCGATCAGCAAGGAAAGCAGAAAATCACCAACACAGCTGCTGGGCCTAAGGTAGTGATGTGTCTTGCAAGTCCGTATCGAGACGCCGCTGCGGACCGTGTGAATCAAGCCATCGAAAGGTTTCACCTGGCTTATGTGAAGCTCGACTTAACGACGATTTTCAACGCGTACGGAGAAGCGCCCGGCTGTTGGGCCAAGGGCCACAATCACGGGAACTGGGCCGAATCCTTGAACCAAATCTATGAAGGCATCTCGTACGTTACAGCCGAGATCTACGAAAAACATCCCGACGTTCTTCTCGATTTAACCTTTGAACTTTGGGGCCAGAAGCATGTGATTGATGCGGGCCTGCTGGCGGCCGGGGATCTCGACTGGATGAGCAACGTTGACGATAACCAGCCAAACTCTGCCGGCCCGCTGCAAGCTCGGACTCTGCTGTACCAGCGCGCGGCATCCATGCCGGCCGAAAGCATGCTCATCGGTAACATTCATGCGGAACTGCCCACCATTCAGGAAAGCTTTGCCACGGAAATCGGATCGGCGCCGCTCTTGCTCGGCGATCTCCGGAATCTGAGCGCCGCCGATCAACAGTGGTACCGCAAAAAGGTCGCCTGGTTTAAGAAATTAAGAAGCAACACAAGGATCAGCGAAAGCTTCTTTCCCCTTGGCCACTGGATGCAGCCATCCGCAAACACATGGGACGGTTTCGCCCGCCTGGAACACAGCGGCAACGGCGTGATTGTGATCTTCCGTAACAAATCCAACATTGCGGCCGCGGAAGTTCAATTGCCCCTGATGCCGGAGGGGAGATTTAGGGTCCACTCGGTGATAACGAACAAAGATCTCGGGGTGTTCACAAAATCCGACTGGGTGCGTGGTATTTCAGTCGAATTTTCTGGTACGGAACCAGTCGAAATTCTCGAAGTGTCCGCAACAAAATAAGGAGCTTCTCTGCACGATATTTTCGCGCCGAGATAAATTAGTTAAGATGCGATAGTTCAATCGTCGCCATGCGCCTCAGCGACAACCACGCTTTCCTCCTGCCAGGGTGGCAGGACCTTTATCAACACATAAAGGATGACGAAAGGCAGGATCATCAGGGCCACGGCTGGTACCAACCCCTCGCGCGTAACAAAAGCCATTTTGTAAGTCGTGTACCCGAGAAAGCTCTTGGAAAAGAGTTGTCCGCCGATCACCACGTTCCACCGCATCGCAAAAATTCCCACAATCGTCAAAATAGCGGAGGTCGCGTAAATCCGTCGGCGCACAGCAACGGAAAAAGTGAAAATTTGCGACAGGCTAAGCAGCGCCAGCGGTGTCAACGTTCCCAGGAAGATTTGAATCAGAATCTGGGAAAGGAAAAGCCGCGTGTGCACCATGAAATCCAGGCTGCGGAACGATTCGTCGGCTTCATAGATGCGGTGAATGAGGTCCAGCATCTCCAATGAAAAATCAATAACAAACGTATAGAAAAGATATTTGGCGATGGTATCCAGGCAGCGCATATCGACGGCGACACGCCGCATCGCGCAGGTGGCCAGGTACATCAAAAGCACCAGGGCGATTCCCGAGACCATTGCGGAGAACAGAAAGACCACCGGCATGAGTGGAGTGGACCACCAGGGGTTCGCCTTCACTGACCCGAAAATAAAGCCCACATAACCGTGCAGCAGGAACGCAGAAGGTATACCGATTAGGGTGATGATCCATCCCACGCGGTCATCGATGCGCAGCGCGGCCGGACTGATGTTATACGAGCCAAGAGTCAGCACGCGGTAAAGGAGGCCCTTCACGCCGCGGCACGATTGCGCCAGTCGGACAATGTCACGGCGGTAATCCAGCCAGATTTCCACCACCAGCACGGCCATCAGGTACCAAAGGTAAACGAATCCAAACATGGCCATCGCCGATGCACGATGCGGTGTCAGGTACATCTCCAGCGATCGCTCGGGATGGCCCAAATGGAGCTGCAACGGAAGCGGGGCCACAATCAGGAAAGCCAGCGCCGTCAGCAAGGCCAACCGGTAAGTCGGCTTCACTTCCTCTACGCGAAATACGCGTTCAAGAGAGGCCAGGATAAATGCTCCTGCGACCAACCCGGTGAGAAAGGGGTAAAGAACAATGAGGATGCTCCATTGGAGCTCCACCTCATTGGGATACATGAATCCTTCCATAACTCCTTCTCCCTTACCGGACCGAACCGTCGAGGCCGTTGTAGAACAGCTTCGAACCAGTCGCGAGATGCGGCTTCAACACTTGCACCGAGTGCGTTTTCAGAAACGAGTGAATTGGATCGTTGGGGTTCTTCAGGTCCGCTAATTGCCGTGCACCTGTGGGACACGCTTCGCAACATGCGGTGGTCATACCCTTCGTGATTCTGTGATAGCAAAGCGTGCATTTATCGGCAGTATGTTTCTTGGGATGGAAAAAGCGGCACCCGTAGGGGCAGGCTTGGATGCAATATCGGCAGCCCAGGCAATAATCGTAATCGACCAGCACCACGCCATCGGGGGTATGAAAGGTGGCGCCCACGGGACACACCTGGGAGCAAGGCGAATCCACGCAGTGGTTGCACATCTTGGGCACGAAGAAA
>CAYOOS010000570.1:0-3109 GCA_964405585.1 uncultured Acidobacteriaceae bacterium
TACCCTTGCGAATTTGCAGTCCGTGTTGAGCCTGCAGAACTCCGATCTGGCCAAGGGCCAAATCTCCGATGGCATTGTGACCGCGGACATCATCGCGAACGACCAGATCTCGAAAGCGGATGATTACAAGCCGCTCGTCGTCGGTTATAAGCATGGCGCAGCTATCCGCCTCTCGGATGTGGCTGACGTGACAGACTCCGTGCAGAACATCCGCGCCGCCGGCTATCTGAACGGCAAGCGCGCGGTTACGGTCATCATCTTCCGCCAACCCGGCGCCAACATCATCGCCACTGTGGACAACGTCCGCCGCCAACTTCCCCTCATCCAGGCATCCATTCCCCTCGGCATCGATACCACCATCGTTCTTGACCGCACCACCACCATCCGCGCCTCTGTCAGTGATGTCGAGAAAACGCTGCTTATTTCCATCGGCCTGGTCATCGCCGTGGTGTTTGTTTTCCTGCGCAACGGCCGCGCCACACTCATTCCCGCCGTCGCTGTCCCGGTCTCGCTGCTCGGCACCTTCGCGGTGATGTATCTGTTCGGCTATACCATCGACAATCTCTCGCTCATGGCCATGACCATTTCCACCGGATTTGTGGTCGATGACGCCATCGTGGTAATGGAAAACATCGCGCGCCATCTGGAAAACGGTGTGAAGCCTTTTGCCGCGGCGCTGGAGGGTGCGAAAGAAATCGGTTTCACCGTCTTCACCATCAGCATTTCGCTCATTGCCGTCTTCATCCCGCTTCTGTTGATGGGGGGGATCGTGGGCCGCCTCTTCCGCGAATTTGCCGTTACGCTTTCGACGGCCGTTTTCGTGTCCATGATCATCTCGCTGACGGCCACGCCGATGATGTGCGCTTACTTGTTGAAAAACGAGCGCGCGGAAAAACATGGCCGTCTCTATATGGCCAGCGAAAAATTCTTTGACAAGGTCTTATCTCTCTATCGCGGAAGCCTGCATTGGGTGCTGGACCATCCGGTCCTCACTCTCTCCGTGCTCTTCCTTACCATCGCCCTCAATTTCGTCTTGATCGTCAAGATACCCAAGGGTTTTTTCCCCACGGAGGACACCGGAGCGATCTCTGGGAGCGTGCGAGGGCCGCAGGATTCTTCCTTCCCGGCGATGAACAACTCCATTCAGCAGATTGCCGCCGTGATCAAGAATGATCCTGCCGTCGCGAATGTGATTTCGTTTACCGGCGGGGGTGGGGCTACCAATGGCGGCTCTCTTTACATCGCGCTCAAGCCGCTGACGGCGCGCAACGTCAGTGCGGCTCAGATCATCGACCGCCTGCGCCCTCAATTGAACCGTCTGCCGGTGGCTTCCGCATTCCTCCAAGCCGTGCAGGATCTGCGCATCGGCGGCCGCTCCAGCAATGCGATGTACCAATACACGATCCAAGCCGACAACGTGCAAGATCTGTCCAAATGGGGACCGATCCTACTCGATGCGATGAAGCACTTGCCCGGTCTGCAGGATGTGAGCTCCGATCAGCAAAATGGCGGCCTGGAAATACTGATGAACTATGATCGCGTCACCGCGGCCAAGCTCGGGCAAACCGCAAAGTCGCTGGATTCGGCGCTTTACAGCGCGTTCGGCCAATCGGAAGTCTCCATCATCTATACGCAGTTGAATCAGTATTACGTGGTGCTGGAAGTCGCGCCTCAGTATTGGCAGAGCCCGGAAGGGTTGAAAGATATCTACCTTCAGACTTCCGGTGGCGGCAACATTCCGCTGCTCGCAGTGGCCAACGGGCAATCCAACACGACACCTCTGGCTGTCAACCACACGGGCCTATTTCCATCGGTGACTGTGTCCTTTAACCTTTCGCCCGACGTGTCTTTAAGCGCTGCCACATTGAGTATCAGCCAGATGCAAAAGCGGCTCGGCGCACCTTCCACGCTGCAAGGTTTTTTTGCAGGCACGCTGTTGGCTTACCAGCAATCCCTTGGCACCGAGCCCCTGCTCGTTCTGACGGCGCTGCTGGCCGTTTACATCGTTCTCGGCATTTTGTACGAAAGCCTGGTTCATCCACTGACGATCATTTCCACTCTGCCGTCAGCGAGCGTGGGCGCGATGCTCGCATTGCTCCTCTTTAAAGAAGATCTGAACATCATCTCCATCATTGGGATCGTTCTTCTGATTGGGATCGTAAAAAAGAACGCCATCATGATGATCGATTTCGCTCTTCAAGCGCAGCGCGAGGAGGGAAAAAATACGACCGATGCGATCTTTGCGGCGTGCATGCTGCGCTTCCGCCCGATCCTGATGACCACCATGGCCGCGCTATTGGGCGCTTTGCCTTTGGCGCTCGGGACGGGCATGGGGTATGAGCTCCGCCGGCCCCTGGGCATCACCATTGTAGGGGGACTGATCTTGAGTCAAATGCTCACGCTCTACACAACGCCGGTCGTCTATTTAGCGTTCGACCGGCTGCGAATTCGGCTGCAAGGGAAGCGGCACAGCGTCCTGAACAACTCCGGGGCTGGGCCAGTTCCCAGTGCGGCAGATTAATTTCACCCACCCAAGCGATTCACGTCGCGAGTCGCGGATATAATCGCGCGCCTATGAGCACCAGGAGGATCGCGGTAAAAAGGATGACGCCATAGTCGAGACCCAGGCCAAAGACGCTCGTACTGCCGGCAAGCATGCAAGTGCGCAGGGCGTCGACGACGTATGTCAGCGGATTTAGATGCGAAATGGTCTTCAGCCAGCCGGGCATAATGGCGATGGGGTAGATCGCATTGCTCGCAAAGAACAATGGCATGGTCAGCACCTGGCCGACTCCCATGAAGCGCTCCCGCGTTTTCACAATGCACGCGATAATGAGCGAAAACGTCGAGAACAGCGTTGCCGCCAGCACTACAATAACGAGCACGTTAAGGAGTGCCAGCGGTCTCCAATTCAGTTTCACGCCCAGAAGCAGCGAGAGAATATAAACAATGACCGCCTGCGAGAGAGTGCGCGTGCCAGCGGAGAAACCCTTCCCGAGCACAAGCGCCGCGCGCGGAGTCGGGCTGGCGAGGAATTTCTGCACAATGCCGAGGTCGCGTTCCCAGATGACGTTGATGCCGTAAAAAATGGCCACGAAGAGAACGCTTT
>CAYOOS010000571.1:0-3108 GCA_964405585.1 uncultured Acidobacteriaceae bacterium
TCGGACCCGCTGCCGCAAATGGAGTACAAGGAAGTTGCGCAACCGCACGTGGCCCGCAGCAATCTGCCCGCGGCGAAACGTTTCCCGCAATCGCCAGTGGTGATTCCAGCCAACGCGCAGGCGGAAGTTCTGCTGGACCAAGGCGAAATTGTTTCGGCGTATCCACAGATCATCGTCAGCAGAGGGAGAGGGTCGCGCATCGAGCTTGTGTACGCGGAATCGCTTTATGACAAGGACCAGAAACGCGTCCAGCGGGACGCGGTCGGCGACCTGGTTGCCCTGGGCTTGACGGACGTGATTCTCCCCGATGGCGGCGCGGCGCGGTCCTTTATGCCGCTGTGGTGGCGCACGTGGCGTTTCCTTGCTCTGAAAATTCAAACTGGCTCGGAACCTTTGCAACTGGATTCCGCGCACACATTTTTTACGGGATTCCCTTTCGTTGATCAGGGCAGCTTCAAATCCAGCGACCCGGAGCTTGCGCGGATTCGCGAGATTTCCTGGCGCACGGCGCGCGTGGATGCTCACGAAACGTACATGGACACGGCCTATTGGGAGCAATTGCAATATACGGGGGACACGCGAGTCCAGGCTTTGATTTCATATACCGTGGCCGGAGACGACCGGTTGGCGCGACAAGCGCTCCAAGCGACGAATGATTCCTTGATCGCGGAGGGCCTGACGCAGAGTCGCTACCCATCTTCCTTGGTACAACTCATTCCGACGTTCTCGCTGGTTTACGTAGATATGTTGCATGACTACTGGATGTATCGCACCGATCCGGCGTTCGTGAAGAGTCTGCTTCCCGGGACTCGCTCGGTGCTGGCGTGGTTCTTGCGGCATCAACGCGACGACGGGTTCCTCGGGCCGATTCCCTACTGGAATTTCGAGGATTGGACCTGCGAAGGCGAGAAATTCCCACCGAATGACAAAGAGGGGCGGTCCGCCAACGTGACCCTGCAGTTGATCGGATCGCTGCGGGATGCCGCCGAGATGGAAGATGCCGTGGGAGATGCCACGCTTGCGGCTGCGTATCGCAAGAAGGCGCAACTTGCCGCGGACACTGTTTACCGCGAGTGCTGGAACTCCAAGCTGGGCCTGCTTGCGGACACTACGGAGAAGAATCATTACAGTCAGCAGGCGAATGCGTTCGCGGTGATCTACGACGTGATCCCGGCGAAAGAACAGGCGGGAGTCGTGCGTCGCATTCTGGGATTGGAAGCGCTGCCCGATGGGAGCAAGCCTGAACTCACCCAGTCGTCCTACTATTTTCAGTTTTATATTTCGCGCGCGCTGGATCATGCCGGGCTAGGGGAGCTCTACCTGGACACTTTGAAGCCCTGGCGAGAGATGCTGGCTAAAGGCTTTACCACCACGCCGGAAACCCCGGACCCCACGCGATCCGATACCCATGCCTGGAGCGGGCATCCCGCTTACGATTTCAATACGATCGTTGCCGGAGTGCGCCCCGGCGCGCCCGGCTTTGCCACAGTGCGGATTCAGCCCGCGCTTGGCAAATTGGAGTGGGTGGAAGCGACAACGCCGCATCCCGACGGCCTGATTCGCACGTCTTACAAACGCAACGGCGACAAGGTTGAGGCCACCATCCAACTTCCCGGCAAGCTTGGCGGCGTGCTGGTCTGGAAGGGCAAGGAATACCCGTTGCATCCCGGAGAACAGAAATTTGATTTGAAGTGAAGCTTTGATTTTTTTGAGGGCGACACGGCGGCAGGGAAGAAGGAGTGCCCCAATGATGAGGAGATTTATATTGGTAGGCGCGGCTTTGCTGGCGGCAGGTTCGTTCGCCAATGCGCAGATTAGCGGCGCGGATTTATTGAAGAAGATGGGTTACCCCGCCGACAGCAAGCTGCTGATTCTGCATGCGGACGATCTGGGCATGTCGCACTCCGCGAATCTTGCTTCGTTCGAGGCGCTCGAAAAGGGATGGGTAAGTTCCGCCAGCGTAATGGTTCCCTGCCCGTGGTTCGATGAAGTCGCCGAATTTGCCAAAGCACATCCTGAGGCGGACCTCGGATTGCATTTGACTCTGACCAGCGAATGGAAGAACTACCGCTGGGGCCCGGTGAATCGTGAACACTTCAAGTCGTTGCTGGACGCGGAGGGATATTTCCCCGAGGTGAGTGGACCCGTGGGCAAGAATGCCACAATCGAAGATGCCAGTGCTGAACTCGCCGCGCAGTTGGCCAAAGCCCATGCTTCCAGCATTCACTTCTCGCATCTCGACAATCACATGGGTTCGCTCGCCCAGAACGCCGATCTCTTCCGACTGTATTTGCAAACTGGGCGCAACGCTCGAGTGCCGATCTCCATCAGTAGCGCTGAAATCAATGCCTATCCTCAGGCTTTCGTGGGATTCGAGAATCTTCCTGTGCCAGTGTATATCGGGCCGGCAGAGGGGATGAGCCCGCTGGAAGGTTTCCGAAAGACGTTTTCCGCGCTGAAGCCGGGGGTCTATATCACGATCGTGCATCTTGGTCTGGATGATGTGGAGCTGCGGGCGATCATGTTGGACCGCGCCGGCGGCGCGATCGCGCGGCAACACGACTTCGACCTCGTCAAGAGCCCGGAATTTCAGGGGCTGCTGAAGGAAAATGGCATCAAGCTGATTGGGTGGAAGGACGTGGCTAAGGCGTTGGATGCGCCGGCCAGTTTTCCAATTCACTGAATTTCGCGGGCCCCAGGACAGCTCCTTATGCGGATCCAGCCGTTTCTGGAGATTTGTTTTAGAAAGGCATATACATGTCAATGATTCGTCTTTCCTGCTTCGCTCCGCTGCTGTTCGGCATTCTGATTCCCTTCTCGTCCAATCTTTCTGCTCAAGAGAAGAAGACGCCACCGCCGCCGGTGATTCTGCTGTGGCCTTCGGGTGCGCCGCTGGCACTGGGCACGGCACCGGAAGATCAGCCGCGCATCACCGTTTTTTTGCCGAAAGAGCGCAAAACGCAGACGGCCGTAGTGGTTTGCCCCGGCGGCGGTTACGGCATGCTGGCCGTGGATCACGAAGGCAAACAGATCGCACAGTGGCTGAATAATCTTGGCATCGCGGCGTTCATGCTGGAGGTGCACGAGGGCGATCTCGAATGGGACGTC
>CAYOOS010000572.1:0-3107 GCA_964405585.1 uncultured Acidobacteriaceae bacterium
AGCTCCGAGAAAATACTGGCAGCAAAGAATCTGGATGTTGCGGGGAGAGACTTGGTACGGCCGGGATCGGCGCTCAAACCGTTTGTGCTGATGGAACTTCTGGAAACGGGAAAACTGGACGCAAAGCAGCGGTTGCTGTGCAGGCGCCCGCTGAGCATCGGGGGCGTGCGGATGGATTGCAGTCACGCGAAGGATGTGGCGGAGTTGGACGCGGATGATGCGATTGCGTATTCGTGCAATTCGTTTGTTGCGGAGGTGACGCTGCGGCTGAACGAAGGAGAATTGTTGGAAGCTCTGCGGAAAGCAGGGCTGGATTCACCGACGGGATTGACGAAGAGCGAGTCGGCAGGACAGATTGACCGTCCGGCAAATCAAGCGCAACTGCAGTTGACGGCGCTGGGCGAGCGAGGAGTTGAAGTGACGCCGCTGGCTTTGCTGGAAGCGTACCGGAAGTTGGCATTACGAAAACGTGCGGGGACTACTTCTGCCGCTGGGGCGGTCTTTGATGGGCTAGAACATGCAGTGGCTTATGGAACGGCGCATGCGGCGTTTGTTGAAGGCATGAAAGTGGCCGGGAAGACGGGGACTGCGGCGGCGGCGAATAACCCGCGAACGCATGGATTGTTCGTCGGGTACGCGCCGGCGGAGCGGCCGGAGATTGCGGTGGTGGTTTACCTGAAGCAAGGGCGCGGACCGGACGCGGCGATGGTGGCACGCACCGTTTTTGCGGAATATGCGCAGATGATGAAAAAACCGTGAGGATTCTTTTGGCGTTATAGGCGGTCTTGCTGATTTTTCCGCTTCGGTTGGTTGCTGAGGATGTAGACGTGAGGATTTACTCCGCGCATCCTCATGCGAGCATGAGCGTGATTGCGACGGAGGGAGAGTTGCGTTGGAAGACGTGCCCGACATGCGAAGAAAAGACGGAGCGGAAGATGTCGCTGGAATCGCCACAGAGTGATGGCGCGGCTGGCGAAACGCGTGGGCACGGGGAATACTTCATTACCGGGAGTTACGAGTTGCGGCCTGAAAATGGGCCGAGCTTCGCGGCACACTTCCCTCTCCGGATTGAAACGCGGGCTGGGGGATTGGTGGTGGTGGCGACGATGCCGCTGGAAGAGTATGTACAACACGTCTTGATGGCGGAGAGCGGGGACTTTCAGAATGCGGAATCGCTGAAGGCGATGGCGGTGGCAGCGAGGAGTTACGCGAAACGCTTTCGCGGGCAACATGTGAAAGAGGGTTTTGATTTTTGCGATACGACACATTGCCAGGTGTTCGATTGGAAGAAAGTGAACGAGCGCGTGCGGTTGACGGTGGAAGCGACTGCTGGGGAGTTTCTTACTTACCAAGGCAAGGAGGTGGCAGCCTATTATCACCAAAATTGCGGGGGAACCGTTGCGGCGGCGAAAGAAGAATGGGCCGGGGTCTCGGAACCTTATTTGCTGACGCATTCCGATCCATACTGCGTGACCTCTGGAGGTCTGAAATGGGAGGCGGTTCTGACTCACGAACAAATCGATCGGGCTTTGCGGGCTTCGGGATTGCAGCCACCGGAGGCGTGGAAGGCGATTGAAATCAGTTCGCGGAGTGAGAGCGGGCGGGCGCACACTGTGAATTTTGTCGGCGGCAATCCGCCAAGATTCCCGCTCTCCGCATCTTCGCTGCGATTCGCCGTGGACCGGGCGCTGGGATGGAAAAACATTCGCAGCGATTTGTACGAGATTCGCAATGGCGCGCAGGATGTGATTTTCTCTGGCCGCGGGTCAGGGCATGGCGTGGGACTGTGCCAGGCAGGCGCGGAGGAGATGGCGCGCGAGGGCAAGAGCTATCGCGAGATACTGAGCTTTTATTATCCAGGGACGGAACTCACGGGTGGGCAACACGAGGCGTGGCAAAAACGGTCGACGGATCGATTTGAATTGATCAGCAACAATCCGGAGGGGGACGCAGAAATATTGCGTACGGCGGAGCGGATTTTGCCGGAGGCGGAACGCACGATCGGGTGGGAGTTGCCGTTTCGCGTGAAATTGCAAGTTTTTCCGAGCATGGAGAGCTATCGCAACACGACGGGTGCGGCGGGGTGGGTGGCGGCGTCAACGCGGGGGCAGACGATACGATTGCAGCCGCTTGTGGAATTGCGGCGACGTTCGATATTGGAGTCGACTTTGCGGCATGAGTTGTTTCATCTGTTGGTGGAAGCGCGGGCTTCCAAAGACTTGCCGTTGTGGTTTCGCGAGGGGCTGGTACTTTATTTTTCGAATCTCAACGCTGATGAGACGGCCAGCACGCCGATGCCCGTCGGTCAGATCGAGGAGATACTGAAGCGCGGCGGAAGCCCAGAGGATACGCGGAAAGCGTACTCATCCGCACAACGAATTGTGACGTTGCTGATGCAACGATTTGGAAAAGAGAGGGTGCTGGGGTGGTTAAGCGCCGGGGTTCCCGCTGACGCCATTCTCAGTGTTGAGGAGCTTTCCCCGGTGCCGCCCCACTAGCGAGCAGACGAGCATCCAGGCGAAGAGACCGAGAAGATAAGAGGCCGAAGCGCGGAGAATCAAACTGTTTTTTTCCTGCGCATAGGTCGAGGTGCGGAAATCCGGAGTCATACCCATGATTTTTTGCGTTGCCAGGACACCCAAGAGAACCGCGAGGATCAAGAACGCCCAGTAGGAGAGGCTGAGCACTGCGTGTTTCCAGGCGGCGAATCCACGGGGACCAAACCCACGAAAACCGAGGTGAGAAGCGCTGGCGAGGAACGGAAGGACGAGACCCGGCACAAGAATCCAACGCAGGGCGAATAAGAGGGCGTCGAAGAATCCCTGGATCGTGGACAATCCCACTTGCCTTCTCAGAAAGGCCGGCATGATGGAGCGCAGATAGGGAGGATATGCGTCCGTATAGGCACTGGCAGCGCCGGCCAGAAGGAACAACAGATAAAGGAGCGCAGCGCCAAGTGCAACGGGGAGAAGATTGCGAAGCGCGCCTGCAAAAGCGGTACGTAACGAAGCGGTTTCGTTCGCGTCTTGCGAATAGAAATAGTTGAGCGTGCCTGCGTGAAGTAGCAGGAAGGCGGCAACAAGGAGAACGAGGACAAAAATATTCAA
>CAYOOS010000573.1:0-3106 GCA_964405585.1 uncultured Acidobacteriaceae bacterium
TAGCCGTGGATCTCCAACTTAGTGCACTTGACTCCAGTAACCTGCCGTCAGCAGTCCAGATCGGGTTGTATCGCATTGTTCAGGAAGCCTTGACCAACGTTGCCAGACATTCGGGGGCCAAGGCGGTCAGCATTAAATTCGCGCGCTTGCCCACGGCTTTGGAAGTAGCGGTCGTCGATGACGGATGTGGCTTTGACGCTAAGGCCGTGGCTGTCTCCTCGCACCGCCTGGGCATTCAGAGTATGAGAGAGAGAGCGGCAATGTTGGGCGGAACGGTCAGTTTCCCGTCCCAGCGCAAGGGGACCAAGATTCTGGTGCGAGTCCCTCTTGCCAAGCAGAATCTCCAGCCATTGGCGGAGCCGAGGAGCACCTGAAATGCCGGCGCGAACGCACAAGATCAGAGTCATGATCGTGGATGATCACGCAATTCTCCGCGCTGGACTGAGAATGCTGGTTAATGCCCAGGCCGATATGGAAGTTGTGTCAGAAGCTCCCGATGGAGAAAAGGCGGTTCAAGAGATACGGGAAATCAGACCCGATGTGACCTTGCTTGACCTCACGATGCCCCGGGTCGGGGGTATGAAGGCCTTGCAGGAGATAGCGCGGAACTGCCACGGAACCCGGGTGCTCGTGCTCACGATGCACGATGACCCCGCATACTTACGATCGGCACTGGCGGCCGGAGCCTCTGGCTACCTATTGAAAAGGGCTGTAGATGCGGAGCTGCTTGCCGCCATACGGGCGGTGCATCGCGGAGGGGTCTTCGTGGACCCGCGTTTGGCCAGCGTTCTCGTCCAGGATGTGCTTGCAAAGAAAGGTACAAAAGCTGGTCCCACAAGGCCGATAAACATCCTCAGCGACCGTGAGCTTCAGGTGCTCACGCTTGTGGCGCGGGGTTACACCAGTGCACAAATAGCCAGGCAGATTACAGTGAGCGTGAAAACCGTCGAGACGTATCGTTCACGTCTTACTGAGAAGCTCGGACTTCGGACGCGCCGTGATGTGATTCGTTTTGCCATGCAAATGGGTCTGTTAACACCAGAAACACTGGAGAGTGAGCCGGGCCACTCAGCTCGGTAAAAATTTGGTTTTAGACCCCCTTCCAGCCCCGATATCCAGTGCACCTGAGCCCTCTTGTCAGGGTTCTCCTGACAAAGCCCTCCATTATTAGCAGCATCCCCGATACCCCGCTTATTCCATTTGCAGCACACTACCGTGAAAGCTGAAAGTGTAGCTTCCCGTTGGACCCGGGCAGCAATCCGGTCAACCGCGACAGGAGAACAGAGCGATGAAAACGACATTAAATGTCTACCGTGCCGGGCCGAATTCGGGTTTAACCATGTCTTCCTCAACTCGACATGCACCCACCAAGGTCCGCCCTCCCCCAAGAAAAGCAAATTCAAAAAGCCCTGCTTTCGATGTGAAACTATTTCTCGACTCGGCTGGTGTGGGGAGAAGGGTTGTAAAGTTTCGAGCAAAAGATATCGCCTTTGCGCAGGGCGATCCTGCGAAGAATGTCCTGTACATTCAGGAAGGCGGCGTGAAGCTTACAGTGGTCAGCAAGACCGGCAAGGAAGCCGTTGTAGCGATTCTCGGACCTGGTGATTTTTTCGGGGAAGGGTGCCTTGCGGGCCAGCCCATTTGCATGGCTACGGCAACCACGCTTTCACCCACCACCATGCTTGTTATTGAGAAAAATGAGGTGATTCGGGTGCTCCACGAGGAACACGACTTCTCTGACCGCTTCATCGCGCACACGCTGGCTCGAAACGCCCGAGTCGAGGAGGATCTGATAGACCAGCTCTTCAACTCCAGCGAGAAACGCCTGGCGCGCACTCTGCTGCTACTGGCGCGCTATGGCAAGCCGGGCCTGCCTCAAAAGGTGATTCCCAAAGTATCGCAAGAGACGTTGGCGGAGATGATTGGCACAACGCGGTCCCGAGTCAATTTCTTCATGAACAAATTCAGGAAATTGGGCTTTATCCAGTACAACGGCGAGATCCACATCAACGATTCCCTCCTGAGTGTTGTCCTGCACGACTAAGTTAACGTTCACCAGGTACGGGGAAAATGCTGACTTTCCGAGCGGCTCGCGGTAAAGGCCAGAAGTGTACCAAATTGAACAGATTCGCGAACGGGTGTGATTTTATTCTGTCACAATGAAGAGGTCCGAGCTCACGCCCCAAGAGGTATCCTCCGTACCGTGTCCTACCTGTGGTGCCGCTGTCGGGGAGGGCTGTGTACTGCATTCAGGTGGTCTCCGCTCAGAACCACACGTAGAGCGGAAATTTGCCTTTATCGAGGACATTGAGAGCGAATCGAGCTAAGTACCGGTAAGTCGTGGCAGCTCAGACGGTCGACGCAAGACCATCTGATATAAAGCTGTTTTCAAAAGGTGGTGATTATGAAGCCGGGGATGGGCGTTAACCGGCGCTAGGGGCTCAGGATGAGGCACGTTGTTGTTCCGTGGGCGTATAGCACTCCTGCTGAATCGAGAAGACGACCTCCCGCGGTGGCGATCTGCTCTCCTGAATGAACGACTCTTCCCTCCGCGCGGACTTCGCCTGTGTCGGCAGTAATTGCCCGCACATAGTTGATCTTAATTTCTAATGTTGCGTAGCTGTATCCCGCCTGAAGCGTGGAGTGCACGGCAGACGACATGCACAAATCGAGAAGTGTTGCCGCGAATCCACCGTGAACAGATCCGAGCGAAGTGTAGTAATCGAATTTCGGCGTAGCCACGAATGCGGCGTAGCCTGGCTCAACTTGCACGAGACGAAAGCTGAGTGCCTGTTGAATGGGGGGCGCAGGAAGCGTGCCGTCCAAAATTGCCGCGAGGAGTTTCAGGCCAGGCATGGTCTTTGCCGTCGCCGGCGGGACTACCCCGTACTGAATTGCGCGGTCAGCAGGAGCTATGAATTCTGCCTCCGGCAGCGGCGGTTCCTCAGATTCGGTACTCCGGTTCAAAATGGTTGCGGGATCAGGCACTTCGTTAACAACGCTACTCCGAGAGAGAAGCGCAAATTCGGCAGGGGAAGCCAAAGGCAGGTCATCCCCGCCATCATCCCACCTGGTGCGCTCACGAGCGTCGCCGACACCCACTTGG
>CAYOOS010000574.1:0-3105 GCA_964405585.1 uncultured Acidobacteriaceae bacterium
CATCCCCCTGAATCAATAGCACGGGCGAGCGCCACGTTTTCATGTTCGCTAGCGGCGAAGACTGATACGCCACCCGCGCCCAATCCTCAAGCTTCTGGGGATCTTCCGCGTCGAGCGTGTAAGGGACCTCCAGATTCCAGTCGTGTACGCCGTGCAGATCAACGCCACAGGCGAACAGGTCCGACGCCCGCGCGAGTCCCAGCGCCGTCAAGTAACCGCCATAGCTCCCGCCCCACAATCCAATGCGCTTGCTGTCCACCTCGCCGCGTGACGCCAGGTATTTTCCAGCCGCTACCACATCCTGATACTCGCTTGCCCCCTTGGGCCCGCGATTCGTGGCCTCGCGGAACGCCCGCCCATAGCCGATGCCGTCGCGGTAATTCACGGAAAGCACAATGTAGCCGCGGTTCGCCAGATATTGGTTCATTCCATACGCATTCGAGTAGTAGTACATGTAATGCCAACCCAGCAGCATCTGCCGCGGTGGCCCGCCGTGGAAAAAGAGCAGCGCGGGACGCTTCTCTCCCGCCGTGAGATTCGTGGGCAAAAATAATTGTCCGTGAATTTCCAGCCCATCCAACGATTTGAAAATCACCGGCTGTGGCGTCACAAGCTGCTCGGCCGGAAAATCTGCCGGAACCGTTTGCGGTGCCAGCGCAATGGGCTTCGCATCCTTTTCTATGCCGCGCACAAAAGTCCGCCCCGTGTGTTTTGCGTCCGAGGAAAAATAAGCCAACCGTTGGGAACTGCTCAGAAAAACTCCGCCCCACTCAATACTGTCGCCCCGTGTGACTGCTTCCGGCACTCCACCGGTGACGCCAACCCGCCACAAATGCCGCCGGTCTACGTCCTCGCAATTGGAATTGAACAAAACCGCGCGCCTATCCTCCGAAAAAGACCACTGCTCCACCTCGCAATTTCCCGGCGTCAGCAGCTTCGTCGCGCCGCCATCCGCCGAAATTGCATAAAGATGCTGCCAGCCGTCTTCTTCGTTTGCGAACACAAGCCGATTCTCTGCCGCCCAGTTCAGCACTCCGCCCCCCGTATCCTCCGCCATCCCTGGATATGACGACTGCAACGACGTTCCGCTGTGCCACACCTCTCGTGCGGCGCCCGTTTCAACTTCCACTACCCAAATCGCCCAAGCCGTTGTGCGATCCGGTTCGCTGTAGTGCCGGTCCGCCTCGTCGCGTGCCTGGCTCTGCACGCGTGCGTACGCCACTCGCTTTCCATCGGGCGACCACACCGGATCAATGTCCCGATCCACTGTGGGCGCGATGTACTTCACGGTCAGCGTCTTCGCATCATAGATCCCAACAAAACCATGGTCCGTGCGCCGCGTAACGAACAGCAGCCTTGTTCCATCCGGTGACCACGCCACCGGCTCGTTCTTTCCACGCACCACAATTTCTTTCGGTTTATCTCCCCCCACCGTATTTGCAATCCATATCTGCCCATCTCTCGCGTATGCAACTTTCCCCTGCGCGGAAAGGCATGGTGAACTCCCTGCATCGATTTTTATGGGTTCCCCGCCGCTCCACGGAATCATCCACACTGCCTGCTCCGCCCCGGCCGGATTGCTCGTCGGGTTGGCGTACTGGCCCGCCCCGTTCTTTCCCTCACCCCTTACGTAAACCAAGGAAGCGCCATCAGCCGTGAATTGCACCTGCGCAAGTTCGCCGCCATCGTCTTCGTCGTATGCGGTCAATCGCCGCGCCGCAAAGCTCGGCCCTTCCGCCACCCAAATATTGTTATGGCCGCGCTCATTTAGCGTCCACGCCAGACGTTCGCCCGTTTTCGACGCCACCAGATTCGCAGGAAAGGGCGCGCTCAAAACCTGCTCAAGCGTGAATGACTCTTGCGCCGTTCCTCGTGGCACAGCGCCTAGGGTCAGCAAGCTCAAACACAACAGCAATCGCTTCATGGGAATCTCCTGATTCGCTAGAGGTCTCGGAACTTGTCCATCATGGTTTTGCTTGCGCCACTGTTGCCGGCTCAATCCGGATTCGTAGAGCGTCCGCGGGTCCGCTCATCTGAAAACTCCGCGCCACCGGGTTTCCCTTCGTTTTGTGTTCTCGAAGGTCAATCTGCGAAATCGTCATTTTCGCCTCTTGGCCAAAGCTCAGCGTCCCCGCAAATTCCATTTGCCCCTTCAGCCCCTCCAGCCGAACCCCGTCGAAATTCACGGCGCGGTCTTTCACCCCAAACTCTCCTTCGCCACTCTTCCAACGCGAAAGGCCCAGCCGCGGCGCTCCCGCTTCCAGGCTGGCGGCCACATCCCAGCCGCGAAATTCGACGCCCTTCAACTTCAATTCACCGTGTCCTTGCAACCCGCTCAGTAACTCCTCCCGTCCCACACCCTTGGTCGTTAGCTGAAGCGCGCCCTTCGCCGTGCCTACCCAGCGTTCTGTCCAACGCTCCGCCCAGGGAAGCAGCGTCAAATCCACGCCGTCAAATCCCGCCGCGACCGTATAGCTGGGCGAAGCGGAAAACACGGCCTTCATTCCACCCTGCACCACGCCTCCGGCCCACTGGGCCTCCGCGTCGCTCACCTCCAGATGAAGGTCGTGAAACGCCAGGTTCGCCTTCACTTTTCCCAGTTTCACTTTTTCAATCGTCACGCTGTCTGCGGTCAACTCACCTTCTGTCGAGATCCGGCGCAGCAGTTCGCTGGGTTTGGCCCCCGTATTATTCTTTTCCAGCAGCGACGTCAACAGCCGCTGCAACCAATTCGGTCGCGCCCTAGGCCCAAACCACCGGTCAAGTTCCGCGGCATCCAGACGATCCGCGTGCAAACGAAATCCCCAGTCGCTCCCGCCAAACGCATTTTTTGCCGCCGCTTCCTGAATTCCGCCCGACCATGTTGCTCCAAACGCTCCCGCGCGCACAATCGTTGCCGCTCGTTGCCCGCCCCTCCATTCAACGGATACTTCATCCAAGTTGAGCGGCTGGTTCAATCCGGCCACCTGCAGTTCCGCTTTCTTCAGGTCCAGCGTGCCATTCCACTCCCGCGCCTGAAATCCTTTCTCCCAACTCAAATCCATTGCGGCAGCAGCGCCCCCACTCAATTCCCAGCCGTGATTCAATGTGTGCCCCATAGCCCCG
>CAYOOS010000575.1:0-3093 GCA_964405585.1 uncultured Acidobacteriaceae bacterium
AAAGGTAAGGGGATTTTACGGCTTATTTAGTTAGGAATGCCAACGGCCGCAAGCAATGTGGATCGCCGGACACCAGCCGTCGGGGCTGATGCAATCGCCACGCAACAATCCCGAGGGGGGTGGCGCGGCCTATGCCATGTGGAGTGAGATCGAGCACTTTAATATGAGGGCCAACGAGCAAGACTAACGAATTTCAACTTGTGCCTTTGAAGCTGGGGCGGGCAATATTCGTTGCAGCAGCAAGAAGTGCTGGACTTCCTCCGCTCCTTGGAGCGGGGGAAATAAAACTGGTCGCAAGGAAGCGGAGATCCAAATGGCGAAAGGAACACGTAGGGTCTCCAGCGCCGCACCCCCTCCGAGTGGTTCGAAAGCGGACTTGCTTTGGGTGCTTGCGAAAATCGCTCGGAAAGCAGGAGGCCTACCATATGGTTTTCAGGTGCTGGCAGAGATAAAGAAAAAACTGGGCACATTCCCAAACAAGAAGGCGGAAGACCTCACTGAAGATGAGGTCACCCAGATATTGGATGCTGCCGACAGGTACGTTGCCGACCCCGAGAATCGCGTGAACAGCATGGGGGAGGCGAGCGCCTACCGGCCCGGCACTAACCAGAGGCGACGCGGAACAAAAACCATGTAAGGCCAGTCGATGTTCCCCGCTTTGGGGGGCCGAGACCAATGCTGCTGGCACCTAGCCTTCGGGCCGGATTGGCCCCCCGGGGCGTTACTTCACTTCGTGGACCAACCCGCGCGCGAGAGCGGAATCGAAGATCAAATCGAGCGCCTCTTTGATCTGCACGTCTGCTTCCCGCTGCGCCTGGTTGACGACGTCGAGGCGTATGAAGAACTCGACGCCCGGTTCGTGATCTCGGCGCGCAAAACCTCCCGTTTGATCGAGGAACAGCTATTCGACCGATAGCCCGGTCGCCCGCCGCTCCAGCAGAGCGCGAAGCTCGATGCACGAAATTCTCACTGCCCGCGCCCAAACTTCGGCCAAGCTCTCCACCGGGCCGGCTACGAAGCCGGCGCCCGCCAGGGCTTTGCGAAGTCGGTCCGTCGCTGCCGTGTATTCATGATCGCGGCACGAAGCTCACCGCAGGGCCAAGCCCCGACTATTGCAGGGAGATGACGACGCCTGAAGGCGTCTGCACGCCATCGACGGTTGCCTGAAGCGAAACATCGCCCGTGCCAAGCCCCGCCGGAATTGTCAGGTTGATTTGGTCCAGGCCAGCTCCGGTCAATCCTGCGAATAATGGAGTCACGCTCGCGTTGTTTATGAGGAGCGTCACCGGGCTGGTCGTTGCCGCAGCTCCGGAAAACGCTACGCCAGGCTGTACTGCCGGACTGGTTGGGCCGAACCCGGTACCGAATAGTGCTACGGTGTCGCCGGCTCTCGCTGCGACTGTTGGATAACCGAGAGATCTAACCAGGAACCTTGGAAAGCGGCGCGGCTTGCGCGGTGCCGGAAGAGCGGGATAACCGTCGAGTGCCTGTGTAGCTGCATGGGAAGAGCCTCAAAATCAGACACCGTAATCCCTACGGCAAGGTGGCCGACCATTGAGGTTTTGCGCGACGCGGCGCGGCGTGGCGACCGTGCCTGGTATTGTAGGCGACGCGGGGTATGGCGCGCAACAGCCCGATCCGCCGCTGTTCTGACGATTGCTTGCCAATATCGTGGAGAGGAATAGCACTACCGATATTGAATGGGATTCTATCGGGAGTGTGAATCAATATCGTACACGGTTGGCGCGCCCCCGCCTGCGCCGAGTATTTTGACCCTACGGGCAGTTACTTGGACGATCGCTCGACCACGAGGATGATCTTCCTCGCCGCTTTTGGAAACGGATTCTCCGAACTAAAAAGAAGCCGGTCGCCTTCATCTGGGAACTGGTCCGATGCGAGGGGAATAGGTTTCGGTTCCAAGTCGATTGCCAGTGGGCTGTCGTACACCAAAACCGACAAGACGTCCCCAGCGTACTCCGGGTCGGGTGGCTGCCGTGGCCTAGCATCGATGGTATCCGGCCGATCGCTTGGGTCGGGGAACGGGACCACCATGCCCGGCGTCACCTTGTTGCGGCCCACACCGGTGCTCAGAGTCGGGAATACAAGGTAGGACGTGCGCCGAATGCCGTCGCGGGCGACCTCGCGGTCCACCACGTAAAGGTACCCGTCAGTTGGGCTTGTGATGAGAAGCCGGAGCTTCTCACCTTCTGTCGCGGTCATGTGATCTCGCACCCGCTCGGTCAGATTGGTTCGGACCCGCAACAGTTCGACTTTCAGTTCCGTTGGCGGTCTCGTGAACAGGAAAATCAATGCAAGCACGACGACGACGAACGCTAAGACTCCGACGGCACGCCGCCGTGTCGCGATAGCAGTATACTCAGCCACAAAATTGCGTCTGGGTTGAAAGTTCTCGAAATATTTCTTTCCGGCAGGCCAGTTCTTTACGAGGTGCACCAATTCCGTCGCATAGAATCCCTTCTTTGCCGCAACAACGACGCCGATGATTCCACCCAGTTCCTCGTCATACACTGGAGAACCGCTCGTGCCGTACGCGGCGTTCACGTTGTGGACATCACTGGTGAAATATAGGGCTGCCGGGATCGTGCCTTCGCTATTCGGACCGACCCTTCTGGGCGCGTCCACGAGCGGGCGCGCGAGGCTCGTCATTCCCGCGATCGGTGAGATTTGGTCCAGATTGCTGGGGATACCGAAGGCGATTACGTTCCGTTTTTCCCACCTAAGATTGCGCTCGCGCCCTTCCCACGCGGCATCCAGATAGAGAAACTTCTCCTTAAGCGGTTTGTCGAGCGGCCTCAGCGCGCGCAGAACGGCTATGTCATACTCTTTTTGCCATTTCCGATCCTGCTCGGTGTAGAGTTCTTGAACGAACTCAATCGTTGTCCCTTGCAATGTCGCGGCCAATTTTAAGGTGTGGTCTTCAAGAGCCGAAGGATAAAGATTGTGGAAGGCTGTCAAGGCGAATTCCCGGCTGATGAAAAAACCTGTCCCGTAGCAATCGTCTCCTTCGGGAATATCGAGCTGCCGCCTCAGGCGATTTCTCCGTGACGATGGGTGCGTTTCAGACCGTGAACA
>CAYOOS010000576.1:0-995 GCA_964405585.1 uncultured Acidobacteriaceae bacterium
TCAGCATTTCCGGAAGCAGCATACGTGCTTCGAAGTAGGGGACACATACGGTGACCGCGGGCGACGTCGCTGGCGACCCGATTGCACGCACCGGTGCCGCCGACCTTCCTCGCCACAATTCCTCCACCGAGCGCACACTTTGTTTCGCTTCGCTCTCGCGTCCGCTGCAGACCAAGTCCGCCCAGCGCGAGGCGTAACGGCTGGAATGCGCGCGATTGATCTCCTCCATCGAATTTGGAAGCAACTCCTTATCGGGTTCAGAGTCCACGACAATTACGGGGTGCAAGCCGTCACGAACCCGGCGCGACCGCAAAGAAGGCATGGCCCAGTGACGCTCGAAGAACCACGCGACATCGAAGGCCTCGACGATGCCGGAGAGACGTCGGGACGTCGCCAGGCTGCGGTCTTTTGGAAAGTGATCTTGAGGAGGCTCAAGATTCCCCGAAGTTACAGGAAGCCAGGCGAATCCCTCGGCGCGCCACTCGTCCGCGAAAACGGGCGTCGATGGGCGGGCGCTCAACTGGGGCACGAGCAGCGTTGCCTCATGCCCATGTTCACGCAACGCTCGCGCCACGAGAATCAGCGCGCTTCGATCCTGTCGCATTTCGCTCTGAATCAACGCTACTCTCATGGCGAAGGCGGCTTGTACGGGCCCCAAAAAGGAGCGAGGAAGGTTTCGTGAAACTTGAGCCTGGCCTCGAGAGGAACCAGATTTCGATACAGGTTGCGCAACCGTTCAACCGGGCCGAGTCCCGCCTCAAAACGATGACTGGCTAAAGAGAAGAATGCGTAGCGCGCGGACGGATGCGCCGTCTTCACTGACAATTGACGGACTCTGAATTCCATCTCCTGGCCGCGTCGATATAAGCCAGCTAGCGCCAGTGCACCACCCTGAAGACCCATGGCCTTCAGGGAATCTTCGTAAGGCTCGAGCAATCGGCGCGTGGCGGGGTCGGTAGGTATGGCATAGCTCCGATTGCTTTGCTTGGGTCGAA
>CAYOOS010000576.1:1005-3091 GCA_964405585.1 uncultured Acidobacteriaceae bacterium
TAACGCCAGCGCTCCGCCCGGCAGACCGATCATCTTCAAGGAATCTTCGTACGCATCGAACAACCGGCGCTTGGCGGGTTCGGAAGGGAGCGTCCGAGCCAGTCCATCTTCGACCTGCCGATAGTACTGCAGCAATTCCGGCAATATGTCGATTCGAAAACCTGCCAGAGCCAGGCGAACGTAAAATTCCCACTCCTCGTGACCTGCGTCCCTTACCTCCCGGAATCCACCCATCTCCTCGAATACACTTCTGCGGATGATGAACATCGAACCGCCAAACGCGGCCGGGTTTAACAGTCCACCTACCAAATCTATGCCGAGCGGAATGCAGGTCGCATACGGTGGTACGAGTACCTCTCCGGTGGCCGGAACGAACGGCCGGTTCTTGCTGGCGAAATAATAGCTCCCGCAAATGAGCGCGTCGTCGCCGGAGAGCATAATTGCCTCGCGCATCCTCGCGATGGCATTCCGAGCGGGAACGTCGTCGGAATCAACAAAAAGAATCAGGTCTCCTTTCCCCCGGCGTGCCGCGCTGTTACGTGCGGCGTCCACAAAAGCATTTTCCTGGTGATAGAAGTCCCACCCCCGGCTCGCCGTTCTGGAAGCTTGCTCCTGGAATACGCGCTTCGACTCGGCGTCCGGCGAGCCGTCGTCGACGGCGATGACGTGAAAATCCGAGTCGGTCTGGTTCTCCAGAGCATTCACGAATTGACTCAGGTACGCAGACTTTTTGTAATAGGTTGTGCACACATCGAGCGTAAGCTTTCGTGCGGGGGTTGCTCGGCTGCTTCGAGCTCTTCCAGCAGCAACCGCCTTGCGGTGGAAATCCAGCCAGCGGTTGTTCGCGTGATCGCAATCGTAGCGGACTAACTCGGACGGCGCTAAAGGCCCGGTAATTCTGTCCGCAATCTTGTTGGCCAGATCTCGCGGGAGGGGATCGCACAATTGCGCCGCCGCTCCTGAAAGAATCTCCGGCACACCACCCCCGCCGCAAGCGATGACATTGAGTCCAGGAATTAATGACGCTTCCACAACGGTGTAGGGATGGTTGTCCGCCGGGCTGGGTATTACACACAGCGTGTCTCTGGCATTTTGTCGGAAAAATCTAAGAGCACCGTCGCTATCGAGCGATCCCTCATGCGACACCTCAAATCCGGCATTCTTCAGGTCTCTCATCGAAGATTGCAAGAGGCTCTCGTCATCCGCGCCTCCGAGTATCATCACAGGCGGCCTGGATGAGCCGGTTTTTGCGAGGTGCTGCAGGGCCGCGACGAAAATCCGAATTCCTTTCCTCTCTTCTGCGCGCCCGAAATAGACGATTCTGCGAAGAGGAGTCGAGGGAAGACCTCCGGGTACGCAGTCGGGGGCGGGCATGGGTAATCCAAGTACCTCTACCTGGTCTGGAAATTTCCAACCAAGTTGTTTCAGATGGCCAGCCATGTAGCGGGTCGGAGAAATCACGAAATCACTGCGCCTGGCCGAATATCGTTCCTGGTAAGCAAGATGTAAGTCCTTTGGGAGGTCTGGATACTTTCCGTTCGAGCTGAGTTGCCATTCCGAAGGACCGTGTAATACCGTCACACAGACGGGACCCGGTTCCCGGGAGTAGCGGCGCTCCCTCATCAGATGGAAGCCTGCATTGCCCCAGTCCTGAAAGTAGACGATGTCAAAGCCCTTCAATACCGGCGCGGCGATTTCCGCCATCCGCATGGTCGGCACCTCCGGCCAGCGCGTGGGTAGTCCGGGCGGAGCGTGCAACTCGATCAGCGAAATGTCATTTTGCTGATAGTGCGCCCGCCATTTCGAATCGACGCGCATTGGCTCCAAATCCATGCGCGTCATCACAATGGTTACCGCTTCGCCGGCACTCCGCAGCAGCTTGGCCCACCGGGTTGTGAACGCACCGACTCCTCCCGCCTTGCCGTTGATGGTCTGGACGTCGTAGGAAACTATCGCGACTCGGGTCATGGTCTAAACTCAGGGGACGCGCTGAATCCTTCCTTGGGAAAACCTTCTTTGCGTTGTACTTGCCAGTTGAGACAGAACGAGCGGCCGTGGGTCTGTCTACTCAGGGGTCCGCGGTAAT
>CAYOOS010000577.1:0-3079 GCA_964405585.1 uncultured Acidobacteriaceae bacterium
CGGGTGGGCCATTCATGCTCTCGAATTCAACGGAATGCGGCCCATCGAGGAGAACCAGGCCGTTCTCGATCTGGCTCGGGATTGGGGAAAACCCATAGTTGGCGGCGGGGATAGCCATCTCCTGGTTCCCAGCTCGGTGGTCTGCGTCTCGCAGGCCTCCTCGATCGCCAGTTTTGTCGCCGAAGTGAAAGACGGTCATGCGGTGCCACTCATCAAGGCGGACTATTGGGCTCCGCTCGGCTGGAAACTTTTCCTGAGAGTCCTTTGCTTCATCGCCCATTATCGGCAAATCGCGAGCTTCAGGGACCAGCCGGTTTCCGAAATGCTGAAAGGTCGCACGGTGCTGCTAGATCCGACCGGTCACGCAAGCCGGAGCTTCCTGGCTCTGGTTTCGGCGCTCGGACTGGCTCGCTAAGTGCACCCCTCCGGCATGAGGTATAGGACGCCACACGACTCTTGTGATAGGATCAAAGGGCCTGATGCGCCGAATCATCATGGACGTAAGGAGAATGGGAACATGCACAAGCTGATCTCTGCTCTGGTTCTTGCATCGACAATTGCATCGCCGGCCCTCTGCCAGAAGGCTGGCGACGATCAACCGGGCAGTCAGAAGGAACGCGAGTTGAAGGCCTGTGGCCCGAAAGCGAAGGAAGTAAAATATGTCGCGGACACCGACAAGAAAACTCACCCAACCGGCACCGGGACCGCCGACACAGCGCTAATCTATGTGATTCGCTCCACAATGTACGGAAACAAGATTCAGACCAAGCTTGCCGTCGACGGCGAATGGAAGGGCGTAAACCGTGGCAATAACTATTTCTTTTTCAATCTCAGCCCAGGCGAGCACTATTTCTGCTCCCAATCCGAAAACCGAAGCATCGCGGTGATTCAGATTGAGGCCGGGAAGACTTACTATCTTGATCAGAGTATACACGTGGGAGTCATGAAGGCACGCAACGATTTGAACGTCATGGACGACGACCAGGGAAAGATGCGGCTTGAGAAAGCCCATCCCAGCACCTGGGAAGTCAGATAAGCAACAATAGCTGTCTTATGAGAAGGAGGAAAGAAAAATGAGAAGACTCTTGATAGTGCCAGGCCTGTATTTCCTCTTTTTAATCCCCCTTTGCGCTCAACGTTACGACAAGCAGGGAAAGGCGTGGCTCGATTCATGCGCTGACCCCTCCGCCCTGAACGTCACCGGGATATGGAGTAGCCCGGCCTGGGGGAAAATCTCCCTGAGCCAACGCGATAACACACGGAAAATCGTGGGTTCGGGCGATGGGTGGGACATATCGGGAGTCGTGAGCGGGAATTCCGTCTGCTTGCTGTTTTCACACCACGACAAGGTCGTATATTCGGCCAAACTGACGGCCGATGGCCCAGCGCGTCTGACAGGATCATACACGACGGGCTTACTCACTGATGGCCGGAAGTCCAAGGCTGTACAGTTAGTGAAATAGTCTTTCGCTATGTTTGGTCTGGGGCGGGCTTCGGGCCGCCCCCCCGTGATCGATGTGAACCTCCGGCAGGCGGACTGAATTCCGCTGCAGGCTTGTCCCACCGAAGCCCACAGTGAACATTTTGCTAATGCTGGGATTCTCGGCTTCCGATGGCCGGGCGGGAGAGCCGCGCCACGGTGGCCTGGGCCGCGCTGGACTAGTTAGAATGGCATCGAGCCAGGCTGGATTCTGCGTATTTCGGTTCGCACGGACTAGCACCTCTACCGGCGGCCTGCGGGGAGGCCCCTGCCTCCTTGCAGCCGCGGTTCTACTGAAACCGATCGCCCGTTTTTCGCCCCCGGGCCATAAGAACAAAGGAAGCGATGCTCGCAATGTTCGGCAATACTATACTCGATTTCCCGAGAGTCCGGCGACTATGGTATAAAGACCATCAGTCCACACGAAAGGTCGGCCTGATCGATGGAGCCCTTCGCGCTATTTCGAGATTTTTTCCAGTACCTTTGGGATCTCTTTGTCCAATGGACCGGCGCCGCCACTGGGGGCACCATCGTGGCACTGGCTTGGCTGTGGGAAACTTATACCAAGAAGACCTTGTCGCGGCAGACGAGGCTTCGCCTGGCAGTACTGTTTCTGTTGATGGCGTCGTTTTTCGCATGGAGAACTCAGTATCTGAAGGCAAGAGCGACTGGAGCATATCTTCAGGCCGCTGTTCATGTTTATTACACGCTCAAGAACAACCCGCTTCCTAAAGACAAGCCGCTTAGGTTCTATCTCGATTGGAACAACATAGGGAATTCGCCGGCTATCGATCCTCAACTCGGAGGAAATATCTACCTTTTGGGTGCAGCGGCAATCGGATCCAGTGGCATCCAAGAAACGACGATGATTGCGCCGTGGAAAAAGGAGTACGAGGACAAACTAAAAGACACCGAAATGAAAGAGGGAGATCCGGTCTTCCCTGGAAAAACGCAGCAGTTCCTGGTATCGGGGCCAGACTACACGCAAGAAAATATCGATGACGTCAACAAGCACACCAAAGTGATTTTTGTGATTGGTGCTGTCCGCTTTACCGATGGCCTCGGCAAACATGAAGCGCGCTTCTGTCAGTATCTGTCCGATCTGGATGAAAAGAACAAAAAAGTAGAATTCTCGGGGTGCAGAAGTTATGTCAAGCAGGTAGACATCAAGTAAGCTTCTTTCTGCGGGAGCCGGGCTAGTATGCCGCCGGCGAGCCCGTCAGTTCATCCCAACGAGTGTATCCTCCGTTCGATTACAGCTCGCTCCCTGGCGATCGATCCCCTCGCCATCAGGTCCCTGCTTCGGCCCGCCCTGCGTTACTCCGATTCGCTTGTTGAGTGGCTCTTCCCCGAGGCGGTCGCAATCGTTAGATTTTGGGAAGGGGCCGATCGGGTGGAACCGGCTGCGAACGCCAACCGTCCAAATGGTTTAATCTGGTTCTACATATATGATTCCTTGGTTGTCGAGATCGGTAGCGAGAACCGTCAGTTTGCTGGCGGGGCATCGGCCGGTGAGCCCACTTTCGATCGCTCTCACGGTGCTATCGCTGGCGCCAACGGCGACGGCCGGTCTGCCCAAATACGCCTTCTCCGTTGCGC
>CAYOOS010000578.1:0-1108 GCA_964405585.1 uncultured Acidobacteriaceae bacterium
GGCCGTCCATTGCGCCGCGCCCCTTTCGGACCAGAAGATGGAATTGCTCGGGGCGAATGGAAGAGCCATCGAGAGCGAGCCGTTTCTCGACCGTATCAAGAAGTGGCACGAGCAGAACGATCCGCGGAGTTCGGGGGACCCGCCTTTTCATCTGATTGCGGGATTCGTGCTGAGCAGCGGGGCAAAGGGCAGCTACGAAGAAGAGTGGACAGCACCGGGGAAGTGGCAACGGCATACGGGACTCGGCGACGCCAAGCTGAGCCAGACAAGCGAGAACGGCAAAGTGGAAGAGAGTTTCGCCGGAGACGAGAAACTCCGTCCATTACTGAAGTTCGTGGCGAATGAGATGGAAGGACGCCTGCCGGACCGGCATTACTCTGTTTATGAAGCGGATTGGGGACAGTCGGCAGTGCAGTTCGAGGGCGAGGACATGGTGCGAATCGCGCGGGGAAAGGTGGATGAGAAAAACGATCCCATCGATGGGCAGGCGTACTGGTTCGATTCCACAGGAGTCATGCGTGGCGCGTTTGAGGGAGCCACCACTGTCCACTACGGCAACTTTGAGGATTGGGGCAACAAGAAGGTGGCGCGGCGGATGACGATTACCAAGGGGGACCAAACGCTCCTGACCATTGAGATTGAGAAGATCGAGTCAATGGGCACGATACCCAAATGAGTTCGAGAAAAGAGTAATCCAGGAGCGGCCCGCCTTAGAATGACGGGCCCTGCAAAGGCAAGAGGGATCCCCCGAAGCACGGGAGGACGGCGCGGGGATCAGGGGGCGAGGTGGGGGGCGGCGAGGGTTATGAATTGGCGGGCAGTGATGATTTTGGATTGTTTCCAGAATGGGGGGAAGTGGCGGGGGTTGCCGGTGATCAGGTAGTCGGCGCGGGCGGCGTCGGCACATTCGAGGAAGATGTTGTCGTGGGGGTCGAAGGCGGCTTGGATGCGAAGGGTGGGGGAGACCATGTGGGCGCGGTTGCGCAGTAGATCGAGGAATTGGAGGCGGAGCGGTTTGCGGATGCGGAGTTCGGGACGGGAGAGGACATCGCGATACTCGGCGAAGATGGGCTGGGAGATATAAAGGCGGGCGGGGGTTTTGCGGATT
>CAYOOS010000578.1:1118-3073 GCA_964405585.1 uncultured Acidobacteriaceae bacterium
TGGGTACTGCGCGCTACGCGGCTAGGGTGGGCGGGGATTAAGCCCGGGGGGCGGGGCGGGTGAGAGCGATCAGGAAGACAGTGCGGGGGAGGCTGGAGGGTTTGAGGGCGGCGGAGACGAGGATGTTGGTGTCGAGGACTAGACGGAGGGGAAGCATCAGGATTTGGATTTGCGGGCGCGGGTTTTGCGGATTAGGCGGTCGATTTGAGCGGAGGTGAGCTTGTCCGTGCCCTTGCGGAGGGAATCGGCGCCGAGGAGTTGAAGGATTTCCGGTTCGGGAGCGGCGAGGCGGACGTAGTCCTGGATGCTGAGAAGAATGGCGCGAGGGGTGCCGCGTTTTTCGATGACGACGGAGCGGCGCTCACGCTCGACGCGATTGAGGAGCTTGCCGAAATGAGAGCGAGCGCGGAGGGCGGGGATGGGCAGAGAGCTTGTTTGACGGTTGGACTTGGGCATTTGAGAAGTCTCCAGTTCAGATAGTTGAAGTGTACAGTTGTGATTTGCGGGAGTCAAGATGAAGAGAGAAGAGGGACGGTAACACAGAGTTCACAGAGATCGGAACACAGAGGTAGGAGAAGAGCATAGAAAATATAACGCAGAGGCGCATAGTTCGCTAAGAAGAGGGGAGAAGGGGAACCCCAAGACCCAGGTGGAAAATCAAACCCGGGGCACCCGGCGGCCGCTAGCGTTGGCGGTACATGTGTCAGGGTCGTGCTCCTGGGCAGTGGCGGGGGTAGTATCTGAGCTGGACGGGGTATCCGACACTATGATCACGGAAGAACAGAGAGCCTTGCTAAGGCAATTCTTCGGCGCATATTTTCATCAGGATTGGGAATGCGACGCTAGCGACACAAAATCTGTTGTTAGCGAATACATGAAAACTGCAACTGCCAGAGAAAATCGTTTGCTGGCCGAGGCTGCCCTCCAGTATTCAGCGGAATTCAACAATGACGGCGACCTGGAAGAATCACTATTTACCGACCTCGGGTGCTATTACCTCCCAAGCGGCGACGGGCTTTCGGCGAAGCCCTGGCTTCAGGACGTCGCCAATCAACTCCTGCAAGGGCCCGGGCCGTACGCATAGTTGAACATCGACGGGGAAGGGCTACGCCCAAGTACGATTCCTTGGAGACTCCTCGACCAGTTTGTGAAGTGCAGGGGTGGGGGAGGTTGGGTGGGGTTGGAGAGATGAGTTAAGGAGGGACGATGAACGTTAGGGCGATTGGAGTGGTGGTGGGGATGTTGGGGTTAACTGTGGTTACTGGCGGAGTGCGGGCGGGGCAGGAGGCAGGGTCGGCGACGGCGACGGGGCTGGTTACGGTGGTGATACAGGTGGCGGATCCTTCGGGAGCGCGTGTGCCGGGGGCACAGGTGCGCATGGCTCCGATGCCGGAGAAGGCGCCGGAGACGATGCTGACGGACAACAAGGGGGAACTGCGATTGGAGTTGAAGGCGGGGGGCTATGGGCTGTACGTGACGTCGCCGGGGTTTACGGTGGTACTCACGCACATGGATGTAAAGGGGACGGGAGGAATGGAGATCTTTCCGGTGAAGTTGAATATCGGCCAAGGCGGCGGACCGGTGATAGTGGAAATGGAAAGGGCGAAAGATGCCCTGGTGATTTCGGTGTATCCCTTCCCGGAAGAGTTTACGGTGAAGGCGGCGGAGTTGAAGGGGATGGCGCGGAAGACGGTGATGGTGCACAACGCGCACAGCAATGCCGATGAAACGTATGAAGGTGTGGAAGTGGAGGAACTGTTGCGAAAGTATGGAGCACCACTGGGGAAGGAATTGCATGGGAGCGCGCTGACTTGCTACGTGGTGGCGACGGGGTCGGATGGATACTCGGCGGTGCTTTCGCTGGGGGAAGTGGACACGAGCTTTCATCCGGGAGACGTGATCGTGGCGGACACGATGAATGGGAAGGCGCTGGACGCTAGGAACGGGCCGTTCAA
>CAYOOS010000579.1:0-3072 GCA_964405585.1 uncultured Acidobacteriaceae bacterium
CTGGTGCGTTCGCCAGATCCGCCTCTGAGATTGCTTTTGGAGCAGCCGCCGGTGCAGGAGCAGGAGTAGCAGCCGGCGCCGTAGGAGTCTGAGAAAATCCCAGAGGAGCCAGACAAAAAGCGATGACAAGCCCAAGCAGCAGTCTGTGGAGCGTTTTCATGCTCGCTTTACCCCTTCTTCCAAATGGCATTTTTTATGAATTGTTTGTTGAGCAAACCAATAATGCCGAACAGACTGACGCACAGCCCAAGAACGACAAGTGCGAGGCGCCCACCCACGGAACTGCTTAGGGTCAGACTGAACAAACTGATCAGGAACCCAAGCAGGGTCACCAGAATTCCGATTAGAATTAGCATCGTTTGATCTCACTCCTCCACTTCTTCCAGCGGCTTGCACTTCAGAAAAATTACGAACGAGATGGCACAAAGCGCTGCTGCCAGTAGATAGAAAACGGTTCCGCCGCCGGCAATACCGCCTGCAAGCGATGTGAACGCCAGCAAAAACGCGACGACGCCCATGGCCTGCTTCGGATTAGCGCCCATAACGAATACCCCTTTCGTGTCCCACCTGTGCTGCGGTAAATCGCCCTTGGGAGTTTAAACAGACGGATGGCCCACTGCATCTGGATGAGAATCGCTTTACCCGGTTGCTCCGCGAGCCGACTAAGTGCGCTGCATGGTACGAAGTAGGGTATATGAAGTACAAAAATATGCCTGAGGGATTTTTGAGTGCACTGGATGAGTTTTTTGGATAGGACGTGGCCCGCCCGGCTGTTTAATTCGTCCTTACTGCCAGCCGGCTGTTTAGTCTTGCTGCCGCGAGGATTGGTTTGCTCGGGTCACGGAGCGCAGAGGTGCTCTCCGGAATAGCTCGCCCGTTTCACATGCGCAGACGGAACTCACCATCTCTGCAAAGAGAGGCTTCCGCACATGCGTGTTCGAATTGAAAGGAAGTGGAAGCTGCTTGGAAGAGTCCCTACTGGCCTCGTGGCCAGGCCCCTCGTCAATCGAGTGTCCATGGGTATGGGCAATCGGGAACGAGGGACAGTTGGAAAAGTTCTGTTGGAGTTTCGTTTGACTCTCCAGCGCATATTTTCCGGGACTAGGAGATGAAGAGGGTCAAACCAGCGGTCGCGATAAGCGCCACCGCCCAGATGAAATCTAAGTTAAACCACGTCTTGCGCAACAATGAGAGCCCGAACCTTTTATACACAACCCAGGCAATCGTCCCCGTCAGGAGCAGATAACCCAGGGTGTGGACTGTAATCGCGCACAATTGTGGACCCAGACCGGACAAGGCCATGGCATGCATCTCATGACCTTCATCCGCAGCGGACATGCCGAGGAGAATGGGCAAGAGCATGAATCCGGCACCGTGGGCAGAAGCCATGAGAAAGGACCAAATCGTAAGATCGCGAAATCCTACTTGCATTCCACCCCAGTGCGGATGGCTCTTGCCAAGGATGCGATACAACCCAAACCCGAGTAAAACGGCCACGACACAGATTTTCATCACGTGGAGCGGAAGGACCGCTCCGGCGAGAACGGCAACAAATATCACGAGACCGATGGCCAGCACGTGCCCCATGGCGATCGGCAGCAACGACTTCCAGACGGCGCGGCCACTCTTCTTTTGAAGTCCCAAGGCGACCGCGAACAGCCATCCCATTGCGGGATTGATTCCATGGTATGCGCCGAGAAGAAAGAGCGTCGCCCAGGCCCATGGCTCTGCGTGAATCATGAGTAGCAGTAGGAATCGGACGAAGCGTCTCCACCTTCGAGATGCACTTGGTGACTCCGGAGACCGTCGAATTCGAGAAAGAACTTATGGTCCAGGGTGATTCCGCCTTCGGGTTTCGCGTCAACCTTCACCAGCCAACTACGAACACCTTCGGGATAAAACTGCTCATCCCACGGTGCGTACAGCGAGTTTGTAAAATAGATGCGCTTCCCGTCGCGGCTCACTTCCACCATTTGCGGGCCGCCGTTCAAAGCTGCTGCCGGTTTCTTAGGATGCGCGGCGCGCCGGACAATACCGCCGAGGTGCAAAGAGCCGGTGAGTTTTGGGTGGAATGGGTCGGACACATCGTATTGCTGGAATTCGCCCGTGCCCCAGCAGGACACGTAGAGAAAACGATCGTCCAGGGAAAGATTGATATCGGTGACCAGAGGCGGAACGGCCTTAAATCCTTGCAGCAAAGGAGGGAGCTTTTCCGCATCGGCCGGCTCGGCAGGAATTTCAATCACCTTCTTAATGGCCCACTTGCCATTCTCTCGATACCAAAGCCAAATCGAAGCTGACAGATCTTTCAGGGAAACAACCACACCGACAAATCCGTAGGCCTTTGCCGGATCGTGCGCGGGGCGGAGTTCCAGGACCATCTGCTGTTCGGCACCAAGATCTAGAGCCTGCAGATGCCGGCGTTTTCGCAAATCCCAAACGTGCAGCGAGTGGCCGTAACCACCCTTCAGCAGGATTTCCGGATTCAACCCGGACTCGACCATACGCGGGGTGCCCCACTCGCTGGATATCAGTGTGTCGTGCCCCAAGTGCCACCAAAAGTCATAACCGAAATACTGCGGGCCGCGGTCGATTTCCCATTTCCCCAAAACCTCGAAGCTCTCCGGGTCGAGTATGAAGATTCCACCTGGTCCTTCTCCATCCGGAGCGCCAAGCGCACTCACAAAGATTCCGGTTGGGCCGCAGTGAACCGTATGCGGCCGACTGTAGCCAGTGCGGGCCGCAATGGTTTCGGGCTCGATGACTTTCACGATCTTTGGTCTGCGCGCATCTGGTTTGGTATCGATGATGTGAATTCTGGACGAGCGTATTCCGGGCACAACCAAATAACGCCGCTCAGTATGCGGATGTGGGGCGTATGGGCAAAGGCAAGCGCTGCACGCATTCCACCCGAAATGGTGCAGTTCATCTCCGACGTTCGGCATGTCCACCTGCCCGACCAGTTTCCCATAGGCCGTGGATGACGGATCGACATCCACCACGCCGATGGCATCCGATTGCCCCGCGTATTTTGGGTTCAGCAGGGCCACAAACGCCACTTTTTCCGGAGGC
>CAYOOS010000580.1:0-3068 GCA_964405585.1 uncultured Acidobacteriaceae bacterium
GCCACAGTGGAAGCAGCGCGCGCCGGAGAAGTAGGAGCGGGCTTCGCGGTCGTAGCGAATGAAGTGAAGGAACTGGCGAAACAGACGGCAACGGCGACCGAGGATATAAGCCGGAGAATTGAGACCATCCAGGCGGATGCGAAGAGTGCGGTGAGAGCCATCGTCTCCATCAGAGAGGTGATCGGGCACGTGAACGACATATTCGGGACGATTGCGACGGCAGTCGAAGAGCAATCGGCGACGACCAGCGAGATGTCCCGGAACGTGTCTGAAGCGGCGAAGGGATCCAGCGACGTGGCGCAGAATATCCATGGGGTGGCCCAAGCGGCGCAGAGCACGTCGCAGGGAGCAACTGATTCACTGAAGGCCGCGGCGCAACTGGCGCAAATGTCCACGAAGCTTCAGGAACTCGTTCTGCATTTCAAAGTGACGAAAAACGGGCATGCGCACCGGGTGAACGCGTAACGCGAACACGTTGTGGCAGGTCAAAATACAACGGCCGTCGCCAGGAAAACGCAAGTTCCAGAAGCGCTGCCTACAAAGTTTCTAGCGCGAGTTTAAGAAACTTCCAGAAACTTTCCACGGTGGAGATCTGAACCTTCTCGTTGGGGCTGTGTGGATTCACAATCGTCGGGCCGAACGAGATCAATTGCATGCCGGGATATTTCTCGCCGATGACGCCACACTCAAGGCCGGCGTGCATGGCAATGAGTTCCGCGGGTTTGCCAAAGACTTTTTTATGCACTTCCTGAAGCGTGCGCACAAGTTCATTGTTGGGCTCGGGTTTCCAGCCGGGGTAGCTGCCGCTGTGTTCGGCGTCAAAGCCCGCCAGCCGCGAGATTGTCGCCACCATGCGGGCGGCGGCCTGTTTGCTGGTGACAATGGGGCTGCGCTGACTGGTCACCATCTCGATCATGTCTCCCTTGGTTTTGACGGTTGCCAGATTCGTGGAAGTCTGGACCAGGCCTGGAACATCGGGACTCATGGCCAGAATTCCGTGTGGCATGCTGGCGAGAAGTGCCACGGTGTTCTTCGCGTCCGTGGTGTCCAGCACCGTTCCCGGACGTTCCGCTTTCTCTGCGGTGATCCGGAGGTCGGGATCGAATGAACCGAGCTCGGACTTGTAAGCCGCCTCGGAAGCGGCAACAAGTGATTTCAGTTCGCTTTCTTTAGAGGGTGCGACAACAACCAGGGCAACCGCTTCGCGGGGAATGGCGTTGTGGGCGCTCCCGCCGTTGACCTCAGCGAGTTCCGCGTGAAGGTGATCCAGCAAATCCTGAAGGACTCCGCCCATGATCTTCAGGGCATTGCCGCGGCCCAAGTGGATATCCACACCGGAGTGACCGCCCCTGAGGCCAGAGACCTTAATGCGCCACGCTGAACCAGCGCTCGGGGGAACCAGCTTGACCTTGCGTCGAGCGGCCGTATTCACGCCCCCGGCGCAACCTATACACAGGGTGCCGATTTCTTCGGTATCCAGATTGAGGAAATATTTGGACTTCAGGACGCCGGAGGGAAATTCCGAAGCGCCGGTGAGGCCGGTCTCTTCGTCAATAGTGAAAGCAAACTCGAGAGGACCGTGCGCGATGTCCGTGCTCTCCATGACGGCGAGTGCGGCGGCCACGCCGACACCGTTATCGGCGCCCAGGGTAGTGCCATCGGCCTTCAGCCAGTCGCCATCTCGAACGATCTTGATGGGATCTTTGTCAAAGTCATGAAGCGTTCCTTCGTTCTTCTCGCAGACCATATCGAGGTGGCCCTGCAAAAGAGTAATCGGCGCATTCTCGCGTCCCTTGTGCGCAGGTTTGCGGACCACGAGATTGCCAACATGGTCCTGCTTGGATTCCAAACCGAGTTTAGCGGCCACGCTGCGGACAAATTCGCGGGCAGCAGCTTCTTTCGTCGAGCCGCGAGGGATGGCGGCGATCTTGTCGAAATATTTCCAAACGCGTTGCGGTTCCAGATTTGTAAGTGCAGGCATCATGGGGTGCTCCGTTAGAGTGAGGCGGGATTTCGTAATTGAACTCGAAAGCAGCCCCATTGTACATCCATCCCGGAGGTTCGCGACGCGGCGAAAGAAGAAACAACGGACGAGCTGACCACGAGCGGCATCCGTACTTGCGGACGCGTTGAGGGGCATGCTAACGTTCGGTGACTTCGAGGAATACAAACCCCAGAATGCAGTTGCGAGGTTCACGCATGAACACGCAATCCTCCGATTCGGCCGGACCCAAGAAGCACCAGCCCTACGTTCCAGCCAACATGGAAATGAGAGAGTTCACCTTCCGCGCTGTGTTTCTGGGCCTGATCATGACGGCAGTTCTGGGGGCGGCAAACGCCTATCTGGGACTGAAGGCCGGAATGACGATCGCGGCAACCTACCCCGCGGCGGTAATCAGCATGGCGCTGCTGCGCTTGATGAAGGGCTCGCTGCTGGAAGAAAACATGGCGCGAACGATTGGCTCGATCGGGGAGTCGGTTGCCGCTGGCGCCGTGTTCACAATTCCAGCGTTCGTGATCGCGGGATTGTGGCCGGGACTCACGCGCGACCAGTACTGGAAAGCGGTTGCCCTGATGATGATCGGTGGGACCTTGGGGATTCTGTTCGTGACCCTTCTGAGGCGCGTGATGGTGGAGGACCAGGAACTTCCGTACCCCGAATCCGTGGCGGCTTCCGAGATTCATAAGGCAGGGCAACAAGGGGCAAAGGCGGCGAAGATTCTCTTCGCAAACATGGGCTTCGGCGCCCTGATGTTCCTCCTGGGGGCAGTGAATCTCTTTTCTCCGAATAACACCTTCCACGCGAACATTAGTGCGTTGGGCAAGAAACTGCTTCTGCGGACAAGCACGAATCCAAACGTGGCCACGACCGTGACAGGTGGCGCCACGTTCTTTTCCGTGCCAGACATCAGCCCCGCTTACCTGGGCGTGGGCTACATCATCGGCCCACGACTGGCATCGTTGAACTTCGCCGGTGGAGTGCTGGCATGGGGTTTGCTGGTTCCCCTGCTAACCTTCACGGTCGGTCCCTACATTCAGGCGGCACAACCGGCCGGACAGATGCTTTC
>CAYOOS010000581.1:0-3058 GCA_964405585.1 uncultured Acidobacteriaceae bacterium
GCCTGCCTACTGCTGTTTTTTCCCGGTTCATCGCAAGCCACCATCCGCTACGAAATCTCCCTCGCTCATCCGGAACAACACCTCTTTCACGTCTCCGTAGAAGTTCCCGATGTGAAGGACCAACTGGATCTGCAGTTACCTGCGTGGAATGCTCTCTACGAGATTCGCGATTTCAGCAGCCACGTGCAGCGTGTTCAAGCCTACGTGAATGGCCAACCTTCTCCGATCGAAAAGGTGGACAAGCTCACCTGGCACGTCCAGGCCAGCGGCACCGTCACCGTCCGCTACGACACTTTTTGGGATGATCCCGGCCCGTTCAACTCACAGCTCAACGCAGAGCACGCCTTTCTGAACGTGGCCATGCTTCTCATGTACGTCCCCGGCCGCCGCGCGGAAAAGAGCACCATCGAACTCCGGGAAGTTCCCGTGAATTGGAATGTGGCCTCAGCTGCACTTTCGCTTGTTACCTATTTGGGGAATGTCCGCTTGTTCATTCTGGAGGCGGCCAGCTACGATGCATTGGCCGACGCGCCCATCGAGGTGTCAAACTTCGAGGAGTTCACTCTGCCCGATGTCACACCTGAGGTTCGCGTCGTCATTCATGGCGACAACTGGAAGCGCCCCGACGTGGAGAAAGCCCTCCGCAAGATCGTCACCTACGAAGTGAAAATGATGGATGGCCCTCCTTACGACCACTACACCTTTCTTTTTCACATCGGCAAAGCCGCCAACGGCGCCGGCGGTGGCATGGAGCACGCCAACTGCACCGCGATCTACATCTCCTCCGCTTCCTACTTGCAAAACGTTTCCGCGCACGAGTTCTTCCATCTATGGAACGTCAAGCGCATTCGCCCCGCGTCCCTCGAGCCAGTTAACTTCACCCACGAGATGTACACGCGCGCCTTGTGGTTCGCCGAAGGCGTCACCAACACCTATGCCTCCTACACCCTGGTGCGCACGGGCCTGTGGAACAAGCAGGAGTTTTACCAGGACCTTAGCGGCCAGATCAGCGAGATTGAAGATCGTCCCGCCGAGCAATGGCAGAGCGCCGAGCAATCCAGCCTCGATGCCTGGCTGGAGAAATACGCGCTCTACAACCAGCCGCAGCGCAGCGTTTCCTACTACACAAAAGGCCAAATCCTCGGCGTGCTTCTGGACATACTGATTCGCGATCGGACCGATAATCAGAAAAGCCTCGACGATGTTTTGCGCACCATGAATCAGGACTTCGCCAGGGCAGGGAAGTTCTATCGCGACAGCGCGGACATTCAACTCACCGCCGAAAAAGTGGCGGGTAGCTCCTTCGCGGAATTCTTCACCAAATATGTCAGCGGTGCAGAACCCTTGCCCTACACCGATCTGCTCTCGCGCGCGGGTCTGGAACTGCACGAAAAAGAAATTGTCCACGCCCTGCTAGGCTTTACCGCAGAACGTGACCCCAACGGCCCCTGGACCGTCCGCATCGTGGATACCGACGGCCCCGCTGCGAAGAGTGGTCTGCTTGTCGGCGATGAAATTGTGCGTTGGAATAACGGCGAACCGCCTCGCCATCAAGGTCGCTGGCTCAACCAGCAAAAGCCTGGTGACGTGTTGCGTCTGCGCATCCGCCGCGACGATAAGGAAATGAACGTTGAAATCCATCTCGGCGAACAGCGCGAAAGGTTTTTTCAGGTTGCGGAAAGCTCCAACGGCGGCGATCGGGGCAAGCGTATCCGCGAAGGCCTCCTTCGCGGCACCACCGACTCCGTCACCGCCAGGAATCGTTAAAGGAGCGCTTGCACTCGCGCCCATGTTTCGGGAAAGATTCTTCTAACTCATGCTCCGTGGCGCTTTCATCTGCGTTTTCGTGACCCTCTATATCCTCGTCCTTGGGCCGCCGCTCCTCATCTACACTTTCATTACTCGCCATGTTGATCCGCTCTATTGGGCGGGAGTGAATGGCGTGATGTTTTTCGTGCGTTGCGTTGGCGTCCGCGTCCATGTCAAAGGAATCGAGCGCATCCCGTCCGGCACCTGCATCTTCGCCGCGAATCACACTAGTTCCGCTGATGCTCCAGCAGTGGTGTGGTCCATCCCGCGCCGCATCGCGATTTTGCTGAAGCGCTCTCTCTTTCGATACCCAATCGCCGGCCAGGCGTTTCGTCTGGCGCATTTCATTCCGGTGGACCGTTTCGATCGCGATTCCGCCATCGTCAGCATTGATAAGGCCACGGAAGCCATTCGCGCAGGCCAGTCCTTTTTAATCTATCCCGAAGGCACGCGCAGCAACGATGGACGTTTGCAAGAAATCAAAAAGGGAACTGCGGTGATGGCCATCAAGGCCGGCGTCCCCATTGTGCCCATCGCCTGTTCAGGCGCGCATCGCGTGATGGAGAAGCGCAAGCTCAACGTCAAGCCCGGCGATATCGTGGTGGAATTTCTCCCGCCAATTGACGCGTCGCAATACACCTTCGAGCAGCGCGACGCCCTAACCCAGCGCCTGCACGACGAACTAGCCGCCGGCCTTCCTCCCGATCAGCGCCCCCTAGGTTTCCCCGGCGCGATGTAGGGGCGCAGGACTCCTGCACCCCATGTCCGCAACATCCACCTCCCACGCCCGTCATTCCGAACGGAACTTACCCAAACCTGTCATTCCGACCGGAGGGACGGCGCAGTTTGCCGGCCCGGAGCAGAGGAATCGAGGCGCGATAACCAGACCTCAGGTTGACTCCTTCCCCTTCACCCCCAACTCCGTCTCCAACAACTGCACCCTCCTCTGCAATTCCGGCAAACGATTCAGCGCCGCCATCATCTTCAACCATCGGCGATTCTCCACCGCGGGATACCCGGAATATAGCGAACGCGCCGGTACATCGTTCGGCACACCGCTTTGCGCCGTAATCACCGCCCCATCGCCCACGGTGAGATGTCCCGCCGTTCCCACCTGCCCCGCCAGTATGCAGGCGTCACCGATGTGCGTGGAGCCGGCGAGCCCAACCTGCCCGCACAACATCGTATTCGCACCAACCTGCGACGCGTGGCCCACCAGCACCAGGTCGTCAATCTTCGTCCCGTGCCC
>CAYOOS010000582.1:0-3054 GCA_964405585.1 uncultured Acidobacteriaceae bacterium
CATGCCGCTGGCGCTCAGGTCCGGCGCTTTCACCACCGTGTGTTCATTTTGCCCTTCGTAAGTCACCGTGATTTCGCGCAGGCAGTGCACTCGTGAACTGCGGCGCACCCCCGCAATTTTTTCAATCGACTTTTCTTTTCCACTCATCTCACGACCGTTTCCCGCGCGACATCGCGCTGATTCAAAGGTTTTCCACGCCAATTCTCCCGCTTCGTTCCGCAAAACGGGCAAAACGCGAAGCTCGCGGAAAGCTCCCGCCCACAGGAGCCACAGGCCACATGGCTGACCTGTCCGAACGGCACGACGCGTTGCACCTCCTCCAAAGTGGTTATGCCATCGTGCACCAAGTCAAGCGCATACTCCTGCATGAACTTGATCCCGTTGTGGCGTGCCAGCGTTCTCATCTCATCGTTGCGATCTCCGGAACGGGTCGCCTGGCGGATCGCATCGTTGAACAACAACATCTCGTAGATGCCCACGCGCCCGCGGTAGCCGCTGAAATCGCAGTTCTCGCACCCGTTCGCCACGTTGTTTGTCTCTGGAAGATCCATCATTCCAGCGGCCATTACCTCTTCGATGTATTCCTGGGTGGGCGCTGAAGAGTAGTGGCAGTCACACAAGCGGCGCAGCAGGCGTTGCGCGATTATCGCCGTTAACGCACTCGCAATTTGAAAACCAGGGACCCCCAGGTCCATCAGCCGCGTGACGGCTGAAATGCTGTCGTTGGTGTGCAGCGTGGAGAGCACCAGATGCCCCGTCTGTGCCGCTTTAATGGCAATCTCCGCGGTTTCCACGTCGCGGATCTCTCCCACCATCACCACGTCCGGGTCCTGGCGCAAAACCGAACGCAGCGATCCCGCGAAGGTCAGCCCTGCCTTGGTGTTCACCTGCACCTGATTGAGCCCCGGCAACGTGTACTCGATGGGGTCCTCGACCGTCACGATGTTGACCGCGGGCCGCCGGATCGTCTGCAAGCAGGAGTACAGCGTCGTGCTCTTCCCCGATCCTGTCGGCCCTGTAACCAGCAGCAGCCCCTGCGGCATGCGCAGAATATCGCTTAGCCCGGACGCAATTTCGGAAGGGATTCCCAGCCCAGCGAAATCCTTTGTGGCAGCCTCACTTTCCAGCAGCCGCATCACAACTTTTTCTCCATACTGTGTGGGTAGCGTGGACACACGTAAGTCGATTCGCCGCCCACCCACTTTGACCACAAACCTGCCGTCCTGCGGCGTGCGGCGCTCCGCGATGTCCATATCCGAAAGAATCTTCACGCGAGAGGCCACCTGATTCTGCAGCACCCGTGGAATTCTCTGGTAATCACGCAGGATGCCGTCGATCCGGAATCGTACCGCCGTCTCCAATTGCTGCGGTTCGATGTGAATGTCACTGGCCATTCTGGCTGCGGCCGCCTTGATCATTCCCGCAACCAGGTTGACGGCCGGTGTGGCCCTTGATTTCTGCTGCAGTTCTTGTTGCATCTCCCGCATGGCTTCGATGTTGCGTTGCTGCGAACTCGTCGAGATGAACTCCATCCCCGTCATGTCGTCCGCAACCTGCACCGTTTCCACCGGGCGCTGCGCGGCGCCGTACAATCGCTGTATCGCTGTCAGCACCTCGCTCTGGAAGCCGAAACGCGGCGCGATCGTCATTCCTGTTTTGAATTGCAGTTCGTCCAGCAGTTGAACATTCTGTGGCGTCGCCATGACCACGATGAGCTTTTTGTCTTCGGCCTTCACTGGAATCGTCAAGCAACGGCGCGCCAGCGCCGCCGGGATCAGCTTGATGAGTTCCGTCGGGGGGTCGACTTTCTGGCAATCCAGGTATTCCACGCCGGAAACTTCGCTGACTGCGGACGTCAGCTCCTTCTTGGAGACCAACTTCCTCTCCAGCAGGAGTTCCCCCAGGTGGACGAGCTTCCCCTGCTGCTCCTGAAGAGCTTTTTTCAGGTCGCTCGCGGAAAGATGCCCGCGTTCGCAGAGGACTTCCCCCAACCGCTTCTTCTTCATGAATTCTTGCTTTCCCCCCGGCGGACACACTGCAGCCGCCAGGTCAGGCGATATCTCGGAAGGGGACCTGCACCTATTTCTGAGCACGTCCATCGCCAGGCGCACAGATTATCCAGCGTGAGCACGCGGCTTTTTGCAGCATCGACCGGCACGTGGCGCGGCGGCTCGCACAGTCAACCGCAAATGGAACAGCATCGTTCCGAAGTGGAGCGACAAGCGCGCTTCAGGGTCGCTCTTGGGTACATTCCGGCGCGGCCCTCTTGACGTCATCAATTCCCCGGAGCACGCTTATTGTCGTAGCCCGGATTTCCCGTTTAGGAAAAGAGGCCGGTGGTCTGGAGCGGTCAGGCAATCCTCCCAAGGAAGGGCTTTCATGCGCAAAGTACTAATGGGCCTGGCAATTTCCGCAGCCTGTCTGCTCGGCGATGCCGCGGCGGCTGGCCAATCCACGCAGGCCAAGGGCATCGCCCCGCGCGCTGCCTCCGACCAGTATCCGGCGCATGCGCAACGCGAAACAGTCGCCATCGGCGTAAGACTCCTTACCGCCGAGGAGGCACACAAGGCCTTTGTGGCCAATGTGAATAACTGCTGCCTCGTGGTGGAAGTCGGCCTGTATCCCCAGGGGGACAAGCCTCTGGATGTTAACTTTGACGATTTCAAGTTGCGCGTCGTTGGAACGGATACCACCATGAAACCGCAGACCGCGTGGCAGGTCGCCAATGCGATTCCGAAGAAGAGTGACATGCAGCACGACGTTTCCACGGAGTCCTCTGTGGGCGTCGGGTATGAAACCGGCACTGCTACTAATCCTGTCACCGGCCAACCGCAGCACGTGCATGGTGTTTACACCACCGGAAGTATGGGCGCTGGCGTTGATCCGACCGGTAGCCCATCGGCCGCAGCCGATCATGAGCAGGAAGCAATGCAGGCGGAGTTTAAGGCAAAGGGCTTGGTAGAAGGCAGCGCGTCCCTTCCCGTTGCCGGCTACCTCTATTTCCCCATTCCCAAGAAAAAGAAAGACGCCAAGCTCACCCTCGAATACATGATT
>CAYOOS010000583.1:0-3049 GCA_964405585.1 uncultured Acidobacteriaceae bacterium
AATCCAGCACCACCGAAAAGCCAGAAATTCCCGGACGTATCGGTCCAACTAACAGCACCTAATCGCGCCCCAGGAATATTGCTGGCGGAAGGTCTTCCCAGCGTCCCATATATCCCGCTCTGGTCGAATCCGTTCGACCCGCCCACCCAGGTCCATTCTCCGTACCCGCAATCCACCACTACGCTTGTGACGTTGCCCGTTGCCGTCCCTGTTCCATTCGTCACCTGACAGGTCTGCGCCGGAGAGGAAGGCTGCGCGGAGACCAGAACGTTGTAGGTGCCTCCACTGACAAGGGCGGTGTGAAACGTGAAAGTCCCGTTGGCATTCACCGACAGCGTGTCTCCGCCATTGTCCTGCAACTGAAGACCACCGCTGGCGCCCGCAAGATTGATCACTGTGCCGCCAATGGTGTACGTAATCGTGGTGCAGGCCACTTGAACGTTCGCGACATTCGCGCTGGCCGTCCCGCTGCCATTCGCTACCAGGCAGCTCTGCGCCGGACTGGAAGGCTGCGTAAGAACCGTGACATTATAAGCTCCACCACTGAGGATGGCGGCAGTGAACGTGAAGTTTCCGTTTGTGCCAACCGCCAGGTTGTTGCCGCCGTTGTCCTGCAACACCAGACCGGTGCCCAAGAGCCCCGAGACCGTGCCGCCGACGGTATAGAGAGGAATCGTGGTGCACGACACCTGAACATTTGTGACATTGGCGCTCGCCGTCCCGCTGCCATTCGTCACCAAGCAATTCTGCGCGGGACTCAAAGGCTGCGTAAGAACCGTGACGTTGTAATTGGCGCCACCGAAGATCGCCCCAGGGAACGTGAAGTTTCCGTTTGTGCTGATAGGCAGGTTGTTGCCGCCATCGTCTTGCAACACAAGTCCCGTGCCCGAAAGCCCCGAGACCGTGCCGCCGATCGTGTAGGTTGCGGAAGGAGCGAAATAGCCGAACAGATCCATAATCAGTTGCGTGGGGTTTGCCGCGAACGCGCTGATCGATCCATTCGTCGTGGGCACAATCGCCAGATTCGATGTCACCGTTGCATCGACGTCGCTCAGAGTCGCGGCCAACGGCTGCGACGTCCCTTGAGGCCATAAGGTGAGGTAGCCAAGCGGTACGGAGGGCACAACCGTGGCATTGAGCACGTAGGCTTGAGCCCCGACCGTAACACCGCAGGCGCTCGCCTGTATGTTTTCGTCCAGTTCTCCGCTGAACGGCTGCGACGTCTGAGCGTCCGACAGTTGCCGGGTATCCAGCACACGGCAGGGCGGCAACGGATACAGTGACAACCCTCCCGTTCCCGCGGGAGCGAAGTACCCGTTCACATCGATCACCAAATCCGTACTGTTGCTGGCAAACACGTCGATCGAACCGTTCGTGCCCGCCGGCACGATCGCCGCATTCGCCGTCACCGTCCCGGTCGTCGAACTCAAATTCGCAGTCCCCGGCTGGGTCTGCCCTGCCGGCCAGGCGGTTAGATACCCCAGCGGTCCCTGCGGAACCGCCGCGAGGTTCAGCGAATACGCCTGGGCATTCCCCGGCAAATTGCAGGAGCTGGAGGGCAGCGGGAACGTTCGGCTGGTGTTTGCTGCCAGAGACGGTCCACCCAGCGGCCCGTTCGCATTTCGCGTATCCACCAGCCGACACGGCGTCACCGGATAGAATTGCAGCGCCGTGGGAGCAGTCGTGAAGTAACCGTCGATGTCGATTACCAAATCCGCGGTGTTCGAGGCGAACGCGCTGATCGCGCCGCCCGTGCCGGCCGGTACAATCGCCGCATTGGATCGGACCCGGCCATCGACTGAACTAACCGTGGCCGCCACCGGCTGGGCTTGTCCTGTCGGCCAGAGCGTGAGAAACCCTAAGGGAACAGTGGGAATCACGGCGACATTAAGCGAATACGCGGCAGCCGTCGAGGGAATACTGCACGTTGTACTCTGCGGAATGGTGAAGTTCCGCGACGTTCCCCCGGAAATCGAGGGGCCCGCGAATGGGCCATTCGGGGTGTTGCGGGTATCGACTAATCGGCACGGGGTCACCGGCACGAAATACAGAGCAGGCGGCGTCGTGGGCGAAGTGCCTCCACCGTTCACGGTGAACGCGACCGAGTTCGATAGACCTCCAATTGGATTTGTGACGGTGATCTGGTCCCAGCCCGCCGAAGCAATATCCGCCGCAGTGATCGACGCGGTTAACTGCGTCGCGCTCACGAATGTCGTGATCCGCGCGCTGCCATTGAAATTCACCGTCGCGCCGCTGACGAAATGAGTACCATTCACCGTCAGCGTCGAAGCCAATCCGCCAGCCGTTGCACTGCTGGGCGATAGTGACGCGATCGCCGGCACGGGGTTGACCACTTCTTGCGTGACTATCGGGGATGTGCTGCCAACGAAATTCTCGTCACCACTATATTGCGCTGTAATCGGATGCGGGCCTGCGGCGAGTGAAGTCGTCACGAGACTCGCGACGGCACTTGTATTGAGCATGCCTGTGCCAATGGACGTGCCGTTGTCAAAGAATGTTACCGTACCGGTCGGCGTTGCGCCCGAGCCAGTGCCCGTCACGGTGGCCGTAAATGTCACGGATTGGCCCACCACCGAGGGATTGAGAGATGAGACCAGCGCCGCCGTCGTGGTTGGGATATTGCTTCCCGTTCCAGTGAGAATCACTGTTTGTGGGCTGCCTGTCGCACTGTCGGTAAAGGTAATCGAGGCGGTGCGGGTGCCGCTTGCGGTGGGCGTAAACGTGACGCCGATTGTGCAATTGGCTCCCGCCGCAACGCTCCCGCCGCAGTTCTGCGTTTCCGAGAAGTCCGCGCTGTTGGCTCCGCTGACTGCAATGCTGGTAATCGCAAGGACTGTAGTGCCCATATTCGCAAGGGTGACCGTCTGAGCGGCGCTCGTCGTCCCGACAAACTGCGCCGCGAATACCAGACTTGCGGGCGAGAGAGCGATAGCCGTGCCCGTACCACTGAGTGTCACTGTTTGCAGGCTGCCCGTTGCATTGTCGGTTATGGTAATCGAGGCCGTGCGGATGCCGCTTGCGCTGGGTC
>CAYOOS010000584.1:0-3032 GCA_964405585.1 uncultured Acidobacteriaceae bacterium
CCCCAGGGAGATTCCGTGGCGGAGGAGGGACAATTGAAAGTCCTATTGGCAGGGCCTGACTATGAGGAAAACCTCTCCATTCGCTATTTATCGGGAGCACTTCTGAATGCCGGGCACGAGACGACACTTGCCGCTTTCAATTCGCCAGCCGATGCCGACGCGGTTGCCGATGCCGCCGGGGATGCGGAAATTATCGGATTGTCCCTGTGTTTCCAGTCCAGAGCGAAAGAGTTTCTTGGCTTGGCGCAACTCATTAAGTCACGAGATCCCCGCAAGTTCGTGGTGGCAGGTGGCCACTATGCCTCCTGCGCCGCCGAAGACCTGCTGCGCAACCACCCCGAGATCGACCTCATTGTCATCCACGAAGGTGAGAAAACGCTTGTTGAGATCGCCGATGCCATGCCGCATCTCGAAGAGCGCCTCCCTGAAATTCCGGGCGTTGCCTATCGGAACAAGAAACGGCAAATCTGTTTCAGCGATCGGCGGCATATGCTGGACGATTTGGATGTCCTGCCGTTGCCAGACCGACGCGGCCCGATTCATTCAATCGCCGGTGTTCCCACCAGCTACCTGATGGGTAGCCGGGGTTGTTACGGCAAATGCGCATACTGCTGTATCACCACCCTGCACGAGTTAGCACCCGGCAAGCGGTTCCGCCAACGTAGCGTCAGCAATATCGTGGAGGAGATGTCAGCGCTGTATCACGAGCGAGGAACGCGCCAGTTCGTTTTTCACGACGACAACTTCCTTGTGCCATCCGTGGCGATGAACCATGCGCGCTTGTTGGCGTTCGAGAAGGCTCTGAAGGGCCGTGGTATTGAAGGGATCGCTTTAGTCATCAAATGCCGCCCCGCCGACGCCAAGCCTGAAGTGCTTCGCCGCCTGAAGGACATGGGCCTTGTCCGCATGTTTCTCGGCGTCGAGTCCGCCACGGCGCTGGGGCTCTCCGCTCTGCACCGCAGCCAGAGTGTGGAGGAGTCCGTACGTGCCCTCGAAGCATGTGCCGCACTGGATATCTCCGCACAATTCACGCTGATGACCTTCCATCCGGCCGCGACGCTGGAAACCCTGCGTTCCGATCTCGCGTTTATGCGGCGTTTTTGCGGTAACCCCCTGAACTTCTGCCGCGCGGAAATTTATGCTGGTACTCCGCTGGAAAAACAAATGATGCTTCTCGGCAGGGCGCGGGGAGACTACCTCGCCAGAGTCTACAGCCTGTCCGATCCCGCTGCCGATCTCGCCTGTAACCTTTCCTTGAATCTGTTTGCCTCGCGATGCTGGAGCAACGGCAGCTTGATGCAAAGAACCATCGGACTGGACCACATGGTTTCCGTGGTAAAACGCTTTCACGATGGTGCAAGGCAACAGGCACTCTCCAGGCGTGTGGCAGAATGGGTGCGGTCCGTCAACCTGGATACCATCAACTTGCTGGACGAAGTCATCGACCTTGGCGCCTCCAATGCTGGCGTACGGAATGGCGGCTTAGAAAAGGCCATTCGTCATGTTCGAGAGCGCGAGTCCAAATCGCGCCAAAACTTCCTTCGCGAAGGGATGAATCTGAGGGGAGAACTGGAGGCGTTCCGCTACACGGATAAGGTGCGGGGCAGCGGCCAGATTTTCGGATCGAGTCACAGGTTGGCCAGACAAGCTGCGACCGCTTTGCTTGCCATTGGAATTCCCGCAGCCGCGGGATGTAACCCGGGAGTTACTGAAATGGCCCCTCCGCCCCTGCAGCAGGGCCAGACGCCTCCACCTGAGTCCAAGGCTGGTCAAAACAAATCCAACTGTTCGTTGACGGGCACAGTGACTGACGTCTCAGGAGCTGTAATTCCAAACGCAACCATCACCGTTACCAACGTCGACACGAAATTGGCCAATACGTTGAAGACCAACGGCGCTGGCGAGTATCAGGCAACTCTTCTCCCTCCCGGCCACTATGCAGTGAACGTCCAAGCGTCAGCTTTCAAAGCCGCCGAGAAAACCGGGATTGTGCTGAAACAGGGGGCCAACGAACGTGCTGACTTTGTTTTGAAACTCGATCCGAACTATATGCGGGGCTGCTGCGAATATGCAGCCACACCGCTGGAAACGCCGGTAATCGAAGCGCCGAAGATGGATATACCGCCCCAAGTGCCGGGAAATCCTGCTGACAAAACGCCCCCGCCCATTCCAGGCCAACCGTCCCAAGTCCCACCACCGCCAGCGCCGACCCGTCAGAGAGATACAAAGTGCCCGTTAATGGGCACGGTCACCGATTCTTCAGGAGCCGTAATTCCCAAGGCGGCGATCACTATCACCAACCTGGAAAGTCGAAAAGCAATTATTCTGACGACCAACGAGGCTGGGCAATTCGTGGCAAATGACCTCCCTCCGGGCCGGTACAGCGTCACGGTCGTTGTTTCCGGTTTCAAAACTGTCCAGCAAACTGGGATCGTGCTGAAGGAGGGAGCGTGCGAGCACGTTGATATTAATCTGAAGTTGGAGCAGTACGATTTCGGAATCGCCGAATATGCTGCGGTGCCCTTGAAGACGCTGCCAACGGGAGACCTGGCACTAAAGAAAAAACCGTTCACTTATGACGTCGGCAGCGACAAGGATCACAACACCTTCCAGGGAATTGCCAAACTGGTCTACGGTGATTCTGACGCGTGGTTGGCAATCTTCGAGGCCAACAGGGGCAGGTTCGAAAAACCCGGATTCATTCCGAATGGGACGCAGATCCTGATCCCGAAAGAAAAGCGGAATATCCCGAAACAGATACTTAAGGTCCTGCCGGACTATCCACCAGAAGCCAGGAAGGCAGGCGTTTGGGGCGATGTTGTCATGGATGTCACACTCAAAGATGATGGCAGCGTTGAAGAGGTTAACGTCATCGTCGGGAATCCCCTGCTTGTCGAAGCCGCAACCTCAGCTGTGAAACAGTGGCGCTATCGGACGTCAGCCGGAAAATCCCAGCAAAGCAAATTCGTCGTCGTCGTTTCCTTCAGCAAGAAAGGCAAGGTTCGCTAGCCCAGCTCTATCCGCGTTGCCGA
>CAYOOS010000585.1:0-3030 GCA_964405585.1 uncultured Acidobacteriaceae bacterium
GAGTGCGGAACGTGGATCGTGCGCGACGGCATGAGTCAGGAAGTGCACCGCAACGCTCGCGGCACCAAGCTCGAACCCGGAGACGAGATTCACTTCGGCAAGGCGGTGGTCATCTTCGAAGCATGACCGTCCGAAGCGAACGCCCGCCAGGGGCGCCATAAACCATTGCATTTCGAGATCGGTTGACCTATATTTGAGCCGGGCCATACAGAAAAGGCAGGTGGCGCCATGCCGATTCTGGAGACAAAAACGGACCATTCCGCGGTCCGAAGGATCCTGGTAGCAACCAGCCTGGGAGGGATCCTCGGCTTCCAGGCCCTGAAGCTCTCGGAGTATGGCCTCGCGGCTTCCATTCCCTTGTATGCTTTGCTGTCGATCTTCCTTAGCCATGCGCTGCTCGGCTGCAGCGTCGGCGTCACGGCAGGATTGACGTTGTGGTGGAAGCGTGGGTGGGTGCTCGGACTGCTTTTCAGCATCCCAACCGCGTTGGGTGCGCACGCGCTCGGGCTGAGCTACCTGCCCTATGGTGTGGCCATGATTGTAACCGGCTTGGTAACCGGGCTCCTGGTCGCTTTCCTGACAGATACGCTGGTTCCATTCAGCAGGAAATCCGCCCGTCAGCCCTCCGAAGTACTGCTGCCATCGAGCCGGCCGGAAAGCCCGCCTGCCCCGGAATGCAAAATGGACGCCATCCGGCAACGATTGGCCGCGGAGAAAGCCTGTTTGGAAGACCTCGATACCGAGCGGAAACGCCGCCACGATTCGGGTTTTGGCATGGCGACCGAGGATCGAGTGATCTGGCGTGAACTGCTCGACTTGGAACTTCAGGAGATCGACGAGCAGGTGGGCCGTGGTAGCGCGGCGGGAGTTGCCGGGGACGCCCCCCGCGAACCTTGGTGGACCGGAAGACATCCGTACAAAAGGTCCTCATGAACGTAACCACTCATGAAACTCTGACTGTGAGCGACGAGGAGCTTGCGGTGCTGGCCGAGTTGCTGGAATCCGCCCGCGCCCGGCTGCTGATTGAGATCCGTCACACCGACCATCGGGCCTTCCGCGACGAATTGCGCAAGCGGCTGACGGTGGTGGAGGCTCTTGCGGAACGTTGTCACAGCGGGCGCCCCGGTTAGCCTGGGTATGGGCGCGGCCATGTTCGCGGGACTCGGGGGCGCGCCGTCAAAAGAAGGTGAAGTATGGCATATCGTTGGAGACTACCGGCCATTGCAATGCTGCTCGCGGCGAACGTTGCCTGCAGCTCCAGACGTTACTCGGCCTCGGCCTTCCGCCTGCCGCCGGATGGCGACGCGGAAAGAGGCAAAGCGGACTTTGTGGCGCTGGGATGCCACTCCTGCCACGAAGTGTCCGGCATGGACCTGCCACGGCCCACTGTACAGCCGCCCGTTCCGGTGGTGCTGGGAGGCGTCGTCGACGCGAAGTTGAGCGACGCTTACCTGGTAACGTCCATTATTTATCCGTCGTACCAGCTGGCTCCCTATCCGAAGGACCAGATCACCAGCCACGGCCAATCGCGGATGCCGGCCTACACGGACCGAATGACGCTCCGCCAATTGACGGACATCGTCGCCTTTCTCCAGTCGCGTTACTTCCCGGAGACATCACACCGCCGCTCACTATGGTATTCCGGGCGTACTAAACCGGCTTGCCATCGCCATGCGGCGGCAGGACCGGCACCTTAGGGTGTCTTGCCGAGTTGGGAAAGGCCTGGTGCGGGTCCAGCCGCAGTTTCGATTGCTGCGGCGGTCGGTAGTGGCACTTGGTCCGTTCGACGGTCCAAGTGCGGATGACGTGAGGATGACGTCCTTTATCCATACATTCCTCCTGTCAATTACCATCCTACATCCGGCATGTTCTGCTGGGCGATCGGTTGCCACGTACTGCATGTACGCGAGTCGGGTGCCTGGAGAAGTTGGCCGAAGAACAGTCGAGGCTTACCAGGACCGTGGAGGGCATCAAAGACGAGATCGCAGCGCAGAGAACGATGCATGACAATCGGTGGGCCTTTCGCAAGGATGTCTATGTCAACATCCTGGCCGCTTGCGATGCGCTTGCCAGTAGCCTGGTTGCCATTCAGACCATGCAAAGAACGATCAACTCCAGGACTCCGGGATACGAATCCCTGTTAGCGCTACAGCAACAGAACACGAGAGACATGGTGCAAGCCCAAAGGGAGTTTTCGAAACACGCTTTCCTGGCGCCATTTGGCCTTGGCAGACGAAATATCCCCGCTAGTTCAGATTGCCTGAAAGGAACTGACGGGGCCGGAGTTGGATAGCTCGGACAGTGATGCTGATCTTGCAACGAAACTCCAAACGTTACTACGTTTGATGGCGGCTCTTCAAGCGGCTGGCCGCAAAGAGCTATGGGGCGACTCCAAACCCGATGGCAAAGAGGAAGCGACCGCCCAATGAACAGCCACACCGATGCGCCGATCCTTCCTCATCCTCGCCGCTTTCAGTATTTCCGCTTGGCCGCAACAACCCCAACGGCAGCGATGGTAGGCAGACGCTTTGGACACTACTATGGAATTCCGACTACTTTACGATGGCCCCTTGCCATCGGCAAGCCGCAGCGACAGCAGGACCGAACATAAGCATCGGCTCCGAAAGCACTTTCATCACCAGCTACGGGAACTGTGGAAACAGCAGCCCGACTTGCGGGAACAAGGCGATGATTTCTTTGCCGAATTTACGACTCCCCTCAACATGGTCACTGATCCCGGTCCGGGTGTTCGCCAAATCTACCGTACCAGGACGAACGAACTTCGAGGCACGAGGGGCCTCGATTACATCGCTGCTCTTCCTGCGCCGAGAGACAATCCTGGCAACCTCATTAGAAGCGGCGGAGACATTGACAACCGAATCAAGGTATTGCTCGACGGCTTGAAAATGCCGCAGATTGAGGCCGACCTGGGCGGCTTTCCAATCGCCGAAGACGAGAACCCGTTCTTCTGTCTGCTGGAGGATGACAGCCTCATCACGAGCCTATCAGTGACGGCCGATCGTTTACTGA
>CAYOOS010000586.1:0-3028 GCA_964405585.1 uncultured Acidobacteriaceae bacterium
TATCAGGTCAAGGCAGACGGACTGCATATCATGGTACCGGCGCAGAATCCGGGTAAGTATGCCTACGCGTTCAAGATCGAATTCGAGAAGCCAGCGATATTGCGAGATTCATCGAGCCGATAAAGACATACTCGTACGGGGCATGGTGGCCGGAATCGTTCGTGCCTGAGCGTGAGTTAAATGACGAGGAAAACCGGAAGCTGGGACTACCTGATCGTCACTGCCGCAAACGATCAGCAGGCTAAGGCTTACGATCATCAGCTTCAAGAGAGACAGAAAGCCGGCGAACTTCCGCAGGTGCGCCGTTGCCTCGTGATTCCCGATGCGGAGGGCAGACGTATCGGCAGCGGAGGAAGCACTCTGCATTCACTGGCGTGTGCATTGCGCCGCGAGAGGCCGGAGGTTGGTGCCGGAAGTTTCGAGGAGGCCGAGGCGATTTTGAGCGGTCTGCGAATTTTGATCGTCCATGCAGGCGGAGATTCCCGGCGTCTGCCTGCCTATTCGCACTGCGGCAAGATGTTCGCGCCGATTCCAGGCAAGGGCCAAACCGCAGTTGCGACGACACTGTTTGACCAGCTTGTGCCGATATTTCTTTCGTTACCAGAATCGCGTCCGGGGCAGATTATGGTGGCTTCCGGAGATGCGCTGATTCTGTTTGATCCCACTGCATTGAAACTTGACCGGCCAGGAATCACGGCGTTGGGATGCTTAACTTCCTCAGAGGAGGCCGCGCAACATGGTGTTTTCTGCGCCGACAAAGATGGCTCGGTGAGACGGTATTTGCAGAAGCCGTCAATGGACACGCAGGTTGAAACGGATGCGGTGAATGAGAAGGGGGAAGCCGTACTTGATCTGGGCGTGATGTGTATGGATGCCAGCGCAGCGGTTCAGATGATGCGCCCCTTCTTTGCGGAGGGCCCTCAGAATGATGAAAAACCTGGGTTGGATTGGACTACGGAGGCGCGCGACGCGCTATATTCCAATGGCATTGATCTGTACCGGGAGATTTGTTGCGTACTGGGGACAGAGACGACTTGCGAACAGTATGTGGATGCGGTGCGAGCAAGCGGTTCAACCGTTGATCACGGGCTCCTTGCGATTTGGTTCAGCCAACTGCAGCGCATCCCGCTGAATCTGGAGATACTGCCCCGCTGCAAGTTTCTCCACTTTGGTACGACGCGTGAGTTAATTACGAACGGAATTGCCCTGGTTAGAGGAGACTCAGGCAGCGCTGCGCGGAGTTCGCTGATCCTGAATAGCAATATCGAAAACGAAGTAAGCGCGGATCACGCGTGGATTGAGGGCTGCGTTATTCGTGGCAAGTTAATCCTGGAGGGATGGAACGCGGTTGTCGGTGTCGACGTTTTGGAACCTCTCCGGCTGCAAAGAGGCGCCTGTTTGGATCTGTCGGCCGGCGTTAACCGCAAGGGTGAAAGGGTCTGGTTTTTTCGATATTACGGAATTGACGATACGTTCAAACATTCCGTTGGAGAGGGAGGCACATTTTGTGGCCAACCACTTCAGAATTGGCTGGGAGCAATCGGTGCGGACGCTTCCGCTATCTGGTCTTCCGAGGTGACGGAGCGCGAACGGACATTGTGGAATGCACGGGTGTTTCCGGCACTGAAAGATCACCAAGAATACCTTGAGTGGTTGTGGCTGTTGGATGTGAAATCCGCGACTCCCGCGCAAAGAAGGGAATTCCTGGCGGCGGATCGCTACAGTTGTGCGGAAGTGGCCGTCAGGGTTGACCCAACGCAGTTTTATTCGCGGCGTAAGAGGATGCAAGCGAGGCAGGGACAGCAAAGCGATTGAGGAGCGCCTGGGATTGGGCGTTCGTGAACTATTCGGCTGAGCAATCGGGCAAGGCGTCAAAAGGCGGTAACTGTGCTGAAAAATGGAATTCTTAATCCAGCAATCAATTCGTTGTTAAGCCGCATCCGTCACACAAACATGCTGGTTATCGCCGATCGGGGATTTCCGTACTGGCCGCAAATTGAAACCGTGGATATTTCTCTTGTCGACGATGTTCCGCGCGTTTTGGAAGTGCTCCGGGCAATTCAAACCAACTTTGTGATTGGGAAGATCGTGATGGCGGAAGAATTTCGGCGTGCTAATAGTTTGGATACGGTGCACAGCTTCGACCAGTGTTTCGACACGATTCCGGTTGCGTTTGAGCCTCACACGCAATTCAAACAACGAGTACCATTGGCGATTGGACTGATCCGGACAGGCGACACGGTTCAGTATGCGAACATGATTTTGGAATCGGCCTAGATGCGGCCCTGAGAACACGCGGCAAAGGAATGGCTGGATGAAAGCGGTTGCGGTTAAGAACAGATAGTTTGCTAGCACCACGGTTTCAGAAAGGGCGCGAGCGTTGAGCAATCCCATCGGAACACTTCCATACCGAATGGCACTGGCTGGGGGTTGGATTGATCAGCCGTTCGTGTCCAAGTTCAACCCAGCCCCGCCAGGTTCGATGGTTGTCGTTGGCTTGGAGCCCACATGCCGTTTCATGGACCGGGCCGGGATGGCGACCAGTACGCGAAGGATTGCTCAAAAACTTTGGAATGGGAGCTTACCCGACGAAGAGCCGATGAAACTGGTGCGGAAACTCTATGACGCGGAAAACAAGGGTAAGGCGAATCCGTCCGGCTCTCAGGACATGGCCGGGTTGATATTTCCTGGAATCAACAGGCTTGACTACGATTTCCAATTTGAAGGTGGGTTGTTTCCTTCTCATGTGGAATCCTGTACCGATCCTGACGTCGGCCATTGGCTGGAAGAGATTCTTCATCTGTTGCCGATCGCACAGCGCCCGGATGGGTACAGTCCTCTCAATGAGCAACATTTGAACCCAGAGTGGGTGTGCCGTCTGAGTGAATCTGGGAAAGCATGCTTCGCGGCAATCCTGGCCAAAAATACTGAAAGACTTGGCGCTTCGCTGAACGAGTGCATGAGTTGTTGGGAAGCGCTTCTGTCGAACACCGTAGTCCATCCACTCATTACAGTCGATCTGACTGGA
>CAYOOS010000587.1:0-3024 GCA_964405585.1 uncultured Acidobacteriaceae bacterium
CTGCGATGCGGGATTTGTCTGCTGGGCGGCAATGCGATTCGCCGACAGAAATACCAAGGAGGCGAGGATCAGCCGGAACGCATTGCAGGATAGAGACCGGCGCATCTTCATCTGCCCTGTATTCTAGCCCGGATTACCCGGCAAGGCGCGCCAAAAGAAAGGCCGGCAGAGCGATTCCTCGCTTCGCGGCCATACAAAGCCTGCTGGCGCTGGATCAGGGTTGAACGGTTTCGGGCGGCTTGGGCTCGAGTACTTCCTGGACTTCCGGGTTCTTTAGGACACCGGCAAAGGCGGGATCGGATTTCGCGGCTTGGAGATCCTTGTAGCCTTCGTCGCGCGATTTCCGCAGATAAATCAGGCAGCGCTCCACGTCGCCGGCTTGCGCGAATGATTTCGCCAGCAGGAAGTAGAACAGCCCGCGATCGCTGCTCAGCGAACGGTCCTGAATGACCGTCCCCGAGCGGGATTTCGACATGTCGAATGCGTCCGGATCCACTTGTAGTCCTTTGTGGAACGCCGCGATCGATTCTTCATAATTCTTCTCGCCAAAATACGCATAGCCCAGGTTCAAATAAAAAGGCGCGAACGAATCCTTTATCCCGATGGCCCGTTTATACGTCCGGATCGCCTTCGCATATTTCTTCCGCTCGTACCACACCGTGCCCATATTGTTTACAGGGTCGGCGTAGTGCGCGTCCAGTGCCGCCGATTTCTCATAACATTTCATCGCGGCCGTTAATTGCATCTGGTTGTGCAATGAAATTCCAAGCTCGTTCCAATACACCGCGTTCTTGGGCTCTTTCACCGTCAGGTTCCGGAATAAATCTTCCGCTTCCCGGTACTCTTTGCGGACCAGATACAATCTGGCCAGATCTTCCGTGGAAAGGGGCGCACTCTGTGCGGGAGTAGCGGAAGCGCTCGGAGCCTGAGGCGATGCGGTGTCCGGGGCTGTTTGCGCAAGGGATGGCGAAAGTAGCAGGCAAAACAGAAAGCCGATACCTGGAATCGCCAGGAAGTACCTCGTCATGGCGAATCTCCTTTGTCCCGATCCGGTTTGTCGGGTTCCTTCTTCTTCTTACCCCCAAAGATACCAAAAATCTTCTGCAAGGGGCCTTTTTTCTTCTCGGTTGCCTGTGCGTTGCCGCCAGCCGGCGCTGCGCCCCCCGCCTCGCCTTGCGCGCCCGGTTGACCCGGAGCCGCATTGGGATCGCCGCCAGCCTGCGGTGGTTTCGCTGCACCGCCGCCAAAAATATGAGAAAGGAAGGATCCTGTCGCGGTGATCGGTCCATGCCCGCCATGAACCTCGCAAAGTTGCGTCGGCGCGGAACCAGTCACGTAGACCTCTTCGCGTGTTACCGGACAATTGGGTGTGGCCAATTGCAACGTGTCCGAATCAATCACGGCTGTATCCACGCCTTCGGGTTTCTCAAAATCCCTTACGTCGCGATAAGCGGGCATGGCTGTGGCGCGAATCATGAAGTCCGCCCAAATGGGTCCAGCCGTTACGCCTCCCGTCAGCCCCAAATCGTGATTGTCGTCGAAGCCGATCCAGATCACGCACAGGAGATTGTTGGTGAATCCCGCAAACCAGCCGTCCCGCGAAGTGCCCGTTTTGCCGGCGGCGGGCAACATGAATCCTCGGGCGCGTACCGGGCCTCCCGTTCCTTTGTTCAAAACGTCCTGCAGGATACTGTCCACCAGGTAAGTGACCCGCGGATCCAGCACCGGTTTGTTTGTGGGTGCATACTTCTCCAGAGCCGTACCGTTCGAGCTCACCACGCTCCTCAGGAACATCGGATCGGCCCGCGTCCCCATCGTGGCGAACGCTGTGTACGCGCCCGCAACTTCCACGGGTGTTAATTCGTAAGCCCCTAGCGCCACTGCCGGCGTTGGCCGAATGTTGTTGGGCAGCCCCATCTGCCTCGCAATCTGCACCACGCGCCCGTATCCCACCAGTTCCGCCACTTTGACGGTAGCCACATTCAGCGAGTGCGTCAGCGCCTCACGCACCGTGACTTTGCCCATGAACCGCTCGCCATAATTATTGGGTGTGTATTCCTGTCCGTCGAACTCGAAAACGGTGGGCTCGTCATCCACTGTCGTGGCGGGCGTGACGACGGGCTGCGCGCCGTCAACCGCATTATTGAACGCCGCGGCGTAAACGAATGGCTTAAACACCGACCCCGGTTGGCGGTGAGCGAGCGCATGGTTCAACTGGCTCTGCCCATAATCACGTCCGCCGATCAGCGCCTTGATCTCTCCCGTGCGTGGGTCGAGCGCCACCAGCGCCACCTGTGCTTGCGGGATGGTTTCGCTCGGTGCGTTTTTGCCCTTCGGCTTTTTCACCTTTTCATACTTCTTGGCGATCAGCGCATCCACATTCTTCATGCCCGCTTCCACCGCCAGAGCGGCGGCGCGCTGCAACTGTGGATCCAGCGTGGTGTAAACGCGATAGTTTTGGCTGAGTAGATCCTGCTCGGAATACTCGTCCAGAAGATGGTCCTTCACCATGTCCACGAAATATGGCGCTTCATTTCCCACCACCGCCGTGTGTCCAAGTTTCAGTGGCGCGCGTTTGGCGTCCTGCACGTCCGCTTCATTGATGTACTTGTTTTCCACCATCTGGCCCAGCACGCGGTCTCGCGCTTGCGCCGCCCGCTCGGGATGCCGGTCCGAAGCGGAATAATAGTTGGGAGCACGAATAAGTCCCGCAAGGAAGCTGCATTCCGCCAGCGTCAATTGGCGTAGATCTTTCCCGAAATAAGCTTCGCTTGCTTCGGCGAAGCCGCGAATTCCAAAGCTCCCGCGGTTGCCCAAATACACTTCGTTCGCGTACAGCTCGAAAATCTGCTGCTTGGAAAAACGCTGCTCCAATTCAAACGAAAGCATGGCCTCCGCCAGCTTGCGACGCCACGTGCGATCCGTGGAAAGGAAGAATGTCCGTGCCACCTGCATCGTGATCGTGCTCGCGCCCTGCAGGTGCTGGCTGTGGCGGATGTCCGCCCAGGCAGCGCCGAAGATGCG
>CAYOOS010000588.1:0-3021 GCA_964405585.1 uncultured Acidobacteriaceae bacterium
AAGCAGAAATGATTTCATCCCCCTCGCATCCGCACGCTTGGCGCGAATAGGCCAAAAAACATGAATGTGTCCTAGAACGCACAGACACGGGTGCACGACTCTTTTACTCTAAAACCTGGTGATTCCCACGGTCATTAGAGGGCGTTGCAGGCAAATGCCCGAGGAGGAAGATTTGAAATCTTCTGGAATTAATGAAAGAGGTTTCGTCAGAGGGATTCTCGTGCTCATTCTTGCGCTGCTTGTAGTGGGCGCGGTCTATTATATTTTTACGAGAAACACGTCCATCCAGAACGCCTTCCACTCTATTGAGGGATCAACGCAAGATGCGGCAACCACCTCCAGGGTTCGCACGGCTCTGCTCCTGTCGAAACAGGTATCCCCCTTCGACGTCAAAGTGCAAACAGTCCAGGGCGAAGTCACCTTGGAAGGCCAGGTGCCTTCCGAGCAAGTCAGGAGCGTGGCGGGAGCTATCGCCCAGGACACGTCGAGCGTCAAACAACTCCACAACAATCTGAGCGTAAACCCTTCGATAGAGCGCAACCCCGATCGGGAGCATCTCAGCGAACGGGTGGCCGATCTGGAAATCAAAACTTTGGTGACCGACGCTCTTTCAAAAGATCCGGAGTTGGCGGAAAAACACATCACTACAGAAGTGAAGGATCGATCCGTGACACTTGGCGGAACGGTGCAGACCGTTAGTCAGAAAAACTCCGCGGACAATATCACCTGGCAGGTTACGGGCGTCCAGGGACTTACGGATAATATAAGCCTCTCCGATACTCAGGCAATGCCGGAGAGCGCTGACGATAAACTGGCCCGCCGCGTGGAGTTTGAACTCTACTCCACAAAAGCAATCCCCCTGAAAACTGTCCAAATCCACGCCGATAATGGCATTATCACTCTGACCGGAACGGTATCGTCCCGTGCGGAAAAACTGCTGGCGGAAAAGACAGCGAAATCAGTTGATGGCGTTCGCAGAGTCGTCAATAGTCTGGCCGCACCAGAAGAATCGTAGATTCCCGCGATATACCAGAATTCCATAGTGCTTCGATGCGAACTTGGCTCAAGGGTTCTTATACCACGGCTTTGCTCAAATTCCCTATTTGCCGAGCCAGAGTTCTGCAAAGCCACAGAAGGGAGAGTCTTGACAGTCGATTCGGACCGTGCCGGGGTCGGCTACCTGATGATCAGACGCGGACATGGCCCCTGGTGTCATTCGATCCACGGCCAGAACCATATCCACAGCTCCCTCCTGAGCGCCGCGTTGCCGGATATCGGGTCAATTTTCCGATTACTGCGGCGGTTTCAATGGGTCGAGGCAAGACTAACTCGAAGTCTACTTGCAGGAGTCTCAAAAGATAAAGTCGTTCGCGAGCGTTGATTCAGACGGGAGACTACACTGTTCAGTTCTAATTGAGTGCAGCCGGACAGTTCGGTTCTCCACGGGGAGTATTATCGGATCAACTAATTAGATGGTTTGATATCGACCTGTTGAGTTCACCGCGTTTATCGGACACGCCGTCCAATAGTGGGGGATGAATCTTGTCCTGGATAGCGATCTGGAAGTAAGCAAGTTTCCGGGCACTCCGTCGAGCAAATCGATCTTCACAAGGCATGGCTGCGATATGAAAATTCTCTCATTTTTCCCTCACTAAATCCTCGGAGCGCTTATCGAACTGCGGTGACAATCGAGGTATTCATAAGCAGCATCTATCTCGTTGACCGGATCAGCAAACTCATGGGTAATTTGTCTTTCGTTGGGCCGTCAGGGATTGAGCAAAACCAAGCACAGGCGTAGGATTGCTCCCATCAGGTCCCAACGGGACTTGATTGGAGGTGCTCCATGCCGTTTAATTTCATGACCCTATCAAGAGTAGACATGCCAGTAGGCCGAGGCGAAGGCCTGAGGATTCTGGAACGTGATCAATTCTGCTGCAGGTACTGCGGATTGGATGGGAAGGCCAGCTTTGAAAACGCGCTGGTGATGTCCGTTGATTTTGTCGTGCCGCGCGCTCATAAGGGCAAGAAGGACCCGGTCAATCTGGTAGCTTGCTGCCGTCCGTGCAATATGATCAAAGGCAAGCGGATCTACAAGAACTTCGAGGATGCCAAGAAATATGTGCTTGCGCGGCGCGAAGAGATGCGCCAAGCCTGGGAAACCAAGCACTCCCGCCCGGCGGCAAAAGCGGCTTCCGCTTAATACGTCTCAAACGGGCGCTGACAAAGAGTAAGGCAGTGGCTCACGGATGGCCGTGTCGCGCGGCGAAATCACGCGGGCGAATTCAGGAACGAGCAGAAAGCATAGCTGCTGCTCGGCATTTTAGAAAAAGCCGGGAAGGAAAAACGCGAACGACCGCGAAGAATGAGGCCAGCAACGGATCAGATCCAGTAGGAGGTCCCGTGGACTACGTTCTTGAATGGATGATAGACCACAACGTTCCTCTGACCAGAGCTAACTACGATTTGCTCAATTGGTGGGATAGCGAATACCCCTTAGGGCCGGAGGATACCCTGCCCGATAATCTGCTCGAAGACGAGACGGATGACGAGTCGTGACATAAAACGACTCAGAATAGTTCCCGCCCGCTGCTTCCGCCGCTGCAATACCGGTGAGTTTCGCGCTGTACAGTTCGGACGCGAACAGTGAAGTTCCGGAATGGCGCTAAGTGTGTTTGACAACAAACTCCATCGAACGCTGGCCAGAGTCATTCCGCAATGCGGTATGGTTTCGCAGGCGGTGGCTTTCAATATGTTCTTGGCGTTCTTTGCAGTCCTGTTGACAGGGCTGAGCCTTATAAAGAGCTTCTTGGAAGGGGAAGGGGGGCAGCAGGTCGCCATGCGGATTTCGGCGGTCCTTCCCCCAGGCACTTGGCAACTCATATCCGGGTACGTGTTACGCCGGGAAATGAACTCCTGGTACCTGGCTCTTATCGGTTGGGTCGGAACGCTGCTCGTGGGCTCGCAGGTGATAAAGCTCATTATCAAAGGAATCGAGCTAGTTTATGGTGACCACGCCACGCA
>CAYOOS010000589.1:0-3017 GCA_964405585.1 uncultured Acidobacteriaceae bacterium
GAGAACTTTCACGATTTTGAGACGTTGGGGCTGGAGGATGTGTTTGCCGCGCCCGGAATTCTGATACTGGAATGGTCGGAGAAATTCCCGCTGAAGGCGCCCTGGCCGGTGATGCGGGTGCGGCTGGAGCATCTTGGAGGAGACTCGCGGCGGATAACGCGGAGTTGATCTTACCGTCCGAAGTCGTCTAGCAATTTCTCCGCTCCGGGACGGCAAAAAGCGCCGTCCCTCCGGTCGAAATGACAGTTTTAAACTGGCGTGGTGCCCGGGTCGCTGCGTAGCGGGCGCCATCCTGCACTTCCCACCTATGCCGGGCCCTCGTTGCTAACTGGCTACCCCTGTACTTCGGTTTTCTTGCCCGGGGCTGCCGGCACTGCTAGGTTGAAGGGTGGCGTACCCAGGCGGCCTTATGCCAGCGGAACTGTCGAATAATGTGACGGATAGCCAGCGCGGCGAGCTGAAAAGCTACCGCGTGACCCTGCCGATGGGTTCGCTTTCGATCGGGGTGGACAATATCCACCACGACGTGTTCCTGAGCCCGAAATTCGTTCAGGTGACCCGCGACTACCTGTTCGACCTGATTCGCCAGAACACCAGCAGCACCTACCTTTCTGGGATCGAGTTCCGGCACACCAAGCCAGTGGACTCGACGACGTTTCGGAAGCTGTTGACCGAGTTGCTGCAAAGCTCCTTGACCCAGGCCAAGCACCAGAAAAACATCGAAATTGACTTGCTCTTCCGACTGGCCATCCTGAAGTTCATTACCGGCGAGCTGCAGAACCAGTTCGCCAACGTGATCCTCGATTGCAAGGAGTACATCCGCAAACGCGGCGAATACTTTGAGCGCAGCCAGGCGGCACACGTCATTAAGGCGCGGCTCACGGAGATGCAGTCGGCACGGCGCGATGTGCTGCGGCTGATCGGGCAACTGGTAGCGCAGATTCTGATTGATATCGAGGAAAACGTCATCGCCAAGACGCGCCGGGCGCTATTTGGCGAGGAGTTCGCGCCCTACTACGAAATCCTGAAAAACCGCCTGGTGTTCCTGGATGGCGGGAAGGACGATTTCTTTTTTCTGGAGCACTACATTCTGCTGGGCAACTACGCGCGCGATCCGGACCGTTTGGAGGCCATGGACGCGCTCTTCCACGAATTCCTAAAGGAAGCCGGGGCGAAAATTCCACACGAACAGCCCGCGGCGCCCGCTGCGCACAGCTACAAAGCGTTGTTTGCGGAAGCCGAGCACCGGCGGGCCGAGATCGTTTCCCTGGAAGAGCAGCGCGAAAACTTGCGGAAGAAGCTGGAACGCGGCGACGGATTGCTGAACAAGTTTCTCAGCTCGACGGATCCATCGGAGATGCGCGCTTCCGTCAGTGAAATCGAGACACGGTTGAAGGTTCATCAAACGCGGCTGGAAGAACTGGCGCCGCAACTCGATCGCGCCAAACAGCAAGTGGATTTCGTGAACAAGGATTACCAGGGGAAGATCGACGATTACCTGAATGAGCCAGAGAACGCGCGGCGCTTGTTTGATGCGTCGTTCGGGGAAGAAGGGGACCACTCGGCGCGCACACGGCTGCTTGCGCAGCTGGTGAGCCGGCTGGAAGAGCGCGAGCTGATTGTGCACATCCTGGCGAGTTATGAGATTCGGCCTATCGCTGGGGATTTCTGCCCGCCCGTACATTTGCAGCAATTGCGCAAGGCGCTGGTATCGCGCGAAGAAGCGAAGCGCGTGGAGGAAATGCTCAAGCAGGTTCCGGCGAAGCGTTTGACGATGAAGCCGCTGGAGGAATTGACGCGCCGCATGCGCCGGTATTCGCGGGATGAACTGCAGGGCGTGGTGCTGCGCTTCGCGATTGACTTTTTCCGCATGCGCCACGATTTGCGCGACGCGGAGCACCTGTCCGCGTGCATGGAGCGCGTCAATCTGGTCACAGCGGAAAAGGTGCGTGAACTTTCGCGCATGAACAACCGCTTATACGAGTGCCTGCTGAGGGAAGAGGCGAAACCGGAGCAGGATCAGGTGGTTTCGCACGTCATCATCAAGGCGGACGTACGCGGCTCGACGAAGATGACGCAGGACCTGCTGGCACGCGGGCTGAGCCCCGCTTCGCATTTCAGCCTGAATCTGCACGAGCCCGTGAAGCGGCTGTTGGATCGCTTCTGCGCGAAAAAAGTATTTATCGAGGGAGACGCAATCGTTTTGGCGATATTTGAGACGGAGGCAACGGTCTCTTACGCACGCGCGGTAGCCAAGGCTTGCGTCCTCTCGAGGCAAATTCTTACGGTTTGCAATTCCTACAACGATACGGCTGCTTCCACGCAGCTACCGGCGCTGGAAATCGGGATTGGCGTGGCGTTTCAGGGATCCGCGCCGACGTATTGGACCGACGGCGAATCGCGCATCATGATTTCCAAGGCACTAAACCTTTCGGACCGGCTTTCGGGTTGCGCCAAGCTGGCCAAGCGCATGCTTGCGAAGCAGAAGACGCAGTTTTCGGTGTATCACTTCCTGACGGCGATGGAAGGCGCGTCGGCGGAAGAACTCGACGAATTCCTGGTGCGCTACAACATGAATGGCATCGAGTTGAACGAAGAAGGCTTCCAGAAACTGGCGGAAGAAATTTCTCTGGAGACTTTGAACACCAAGCTGGAGCTGCCCTGGGGCAAGGAAGAAGTGACGCTGTATTTTGGCGAAGTGCCCATGGGCGAATCCGTGGAGCTGCTGGTGCTGCGTAAAGGACGCGCGCGCGAATTGCTGCCCGACGGGAAGATCGGAAAATTTTCCGAGCACAATTATTACGAAGTATGCACCAGCCCGGCGCTGTACGACCTTGTGGCGGCGCTGAAGCGCACGCAAGACCTTGGACTGGAAGCCACCCGTGCCTGACCTCTACACTTGCGGCTACAATTGAAATGGAGGCGAAAGGGGTCCGGTGACCTTCCCGGCCTTCAAAGCCGGCGATTCGGCCCTTCGCGGGTCGAATGGTGGATTCGACTTCCACACGCCTCCGCCA